>CAKSUH010000274.1 GCA_934500855.1 uncultured Eubacteriales bacterium | reverse complement strand
GCAGAATCTGCTCCTTCATGTTGTAGTAGCGGTCCTTTACCGTCAAAACAAAGCTGCCGTCGCCCCAGACCGTATTCTCATAGGCAGTCAGCGCCGCAAGGAATGCCTTCCGCTTTTCAAATGACGCACGGTCATGGTCCCGAATCAGCAGGTCCGCATACGCAAGCGTCTCGTTTCCGCCCATGTCGTGGACATGGTAGAAACCCTCGTAGCCCTCAGTGTGCGCGGGCGTTTCCGCCGCAGGAAGCCCGTGAAGCCACTCGCAAAGCATCAGCGCCGCGTTCTTCATCTTGTTCTTCGCACTGCCCGGGTGAATGTTCACACCGTGAACCTCAATCCGAGCCGAAGCCGCGTTGAAATTCTCGTACTCAATCTCGCCCAGTTCGCCGCCGTCCACCGTGTAGGCAAACGCCGCGCCGAATTTCTTCACATCAAAGTGATCCGCGCCGCAACCGATCTCTTCATCGGGCGTGAACCCAATCGCAATCCGCCCGTGCGGAATCTCGGGGTGCGCCAACAGATACTCGCAGGCGGTCATAATCTCCGCAACGCCCGCCTTGTCATCGGCGCCGAGCAGCGTGGTTCCGTCGGTCACAACCAGATGCTGCCCCTCGTAGCGGGAAAGAAACGGAAAGGTCGCAAGAGAGATCACTTCCCCGTTGCCAAGTTCCACATCGCCGCCGCAGTACTCCACCACACGCGGGTGAATGTCCTTTCCCGATGCGTCGGGTGAGGTGTCCATGTGCGAAATGAAGCCGAGGACAGGCGCGTCCTCCATTCCCTTCGTTGCGGGAAGCCAACCCATAACATACCCGTTTTCGTCCATTGAAGCGTCGCAAAGTCCCAGCCGCTTCATCTCTTCAACCAGATGCGCGCCGAGGACCTTCTGCCCCGCCGTGCTCGGGACCGACGCCGAGCGCTCGTCCGACTTGGTATCGAACGAAACATAGTCCAGAAACCGCTCTAAAACCTCCATTGCGCGCCTCGTATCAGAACGCCCAAGTGCCGTTTTCAAAGAGTTTGACCCGCTTGCCGTCCCGCGTCACGCCCGTGATCGAGAGGTCGCGCGTGCCGATCATGAAGTCCACATGGATCATCGAATCGTTGATGCCCATATCGTAAAGTTCCTTTGTCGTGTGGTTCTCGTAGCCCTTGATCACATTCGTGAAGCCGTGACCGAGCGCCAGATGGCAGGCGGCGTTCTCGTCAAACAGCGTGTTGTAGAAGAGCACACCGGTCTGATTGATGGGGCTTTCAAACGGCACGAGCGCGCACTCGCCGAGATACGCCGCTCCCTCGTCCATGCCGATCATCTCGCGGAGCAGGTCCTCGCCCTTTTCGGCGTGTACCTCCACCGCCTTGCCGCCCTCAAAGCGGACCGAGAAGTTTTCAATCAGTTCCCCGTTGTAGGAAAGCGGCTTGGAAGCATAGACGATACCGTCCGCCACGCCCTTCTTCGGCGAGGTGAACACCTCTTCAGAGGGCATATTCGGGTTGTAGAACAGCCCCTCTTTGCCAAGAAGTTCCTCCGCGCCGCCCATAAAGAGCGCGTTTTCCAGAAGTCCGACCTTGAAGTCGGTCCCGTTCGAGGACTTGTACTCCAGCGACTCAAGACCGAGACTGTTGAGGTAATCGCACCGTGCGTGCAGGTCGCGGTTGTGCTCCTCCCACGCGGCAACGGGATCGTTGTCCTCGGTCACGCGAACCGTGTAGAGAATCTGCTCCCAGAGCTTCTCCATCGCGCGGTTGCGGCTCTCGCCCGGGAACACCTTCTTCGCCCACGCCGCGCCCGGGATGGCGGCAATGCACCACTGGTACTTGTTTTCCATCTCCTCGCGGAAGGGCTTGATAACCTTGAACCGCGCCTGCGCGGACTTCGCGCGCTTGGACTGGTTGATGCCCTTCAGACCGTCGGGATCGTCGGATTCGAGATAGATGCGGACAGGCAGAGTCTCCACCTGATGCTTCAGCTTTTCAACTTCCCAGTTCTCCACCTTGGAAAGCGTGGAAACCGAGCAGGATTTGAAATTGAGCTTGGTCATAGGCTGATAGGTCCAGTCCACAACGACCTTTCTCGCGCCGCACTTGTAGCATTCCTCCGCAACCATGCGGGCGAATTCGGGCTGTTCGACCGATGCCATGATAATAACATCCTGCCCTTTCTGAACCTTGCCGCCTTCTGCGGCGATCAGACGCGCATACTTTCTGAGAACCGTTTTTTTCATGTTTTCCCTCCGTCGGACCGAGCCGACTGACTTTCTATGATAAGATGATAGTATTATTATACCGCCACAGGCGCGATTTGTCAATCACCGCGCCGCAAAAAAAGCGGAAAAGGTGAAAAAAGAGCGGAAAAGGCTTGACAGGCAAACGGTTTTGTGGTATACTATTCGGGTACAAATTCATGAATTGGGGTGTAGCCAAGCGGTAAGGCACCAGACTTTGACTCTGGCATTCGTCGGTCCGAATCCGGCCACCCCAGCCAAAACAAGGGGCATCCGATGGATGCCCCTTGTTTTGGCT
>CAKSUH010000273.1 GCA_934500855.1 uncultured Eubacteriales bacterium | reverse complement strand
GCGCAGGGCAGGCGTTCCTTGCGTGGGCGGGAGCGGAGCATACCATTGCGAACGATCCGAACGACCCGCTTTCCTTTTTCTATATCGGCATGAGCGGGTTTGCGCATGAGGCGTTGCTGGAGTCGCTGGGGTTTGCCCGCGAGAGGACGGTTTTCCCGTATTCCTATGCGGACCGCATGCGGGCGTTCATGCAGAAGGCGCTTTATACCGCCGCGCCGCAGGAGAACAACCGCATGGGTTACCTTTTGGGAGAAGTGATCCTGTTGCTGTCTCTGGGGCAACCGACGCAAAAAGCGGCGGAGGAGGACGCGGGATTACGGGATGTTGCGCTTGCAAAGTCCCTGATGGCGCAGAATCGGTATCGGCTGTCGGTGGCGGAACTTTCGGCGGCATTGGGAATCAGCCGCAATCGGTTCGGCTCGGTCTTTCACCGTATCACGGGTGTGACCCCGAAGGCATATATCATACAGCATCGGATGGAACTGGCAAAGAACTTTCTTGTCAACGGATACTCCGTTGCGCAGGTCGCGGAGTTGCTCGGGTATTGCGATTATGCCGCCTTTTACAATGCGTTCCGTCAAAGTACGGGCGTAACGCCGAAGGCGTATGTGGAATTTGTCCGCAACGAGCGGAGTTGCTATACAAAACGCGGAACCTGACGGACCTGTTGCCGCTTTTTCCTTCTTTTTTCCGAAAAAAGGTTGCAATTGTGCGAAAAATGTGGTACAATCCGATGATAGCATCGTTGCTGTCCCTTTTTTGATGGGGATTTGGCCCCGGTTTTCCAAACCGTTTCCCGAAAGGATGTTTTATGACAATGACGAATCGCCTGCGGCGCATTTTCAACGGCCGCGGCTATGTAATCCTGACTGCTCTTCTGGTGTTCCTCGGACACTCGACCCTCTGGGTGGAGGACCGCCTGCTGTTCGGCGGATATCAGGAATTTCTGTTCGGCGGGCTTCTGATCCTGTCGATTGATATTGCCTGTTTTGTGTGCGATGATCTGCGCTTCCTTCTGATGCCCGCAATTTCGTCCGCGTTTATCGTGCCGAAAGTCCACGCAATGGGTTTTCCGTATTACAGCGACTTCTATCTGGACCATCTGACCATTACGCTGGTTTATGTTCTGGCGCTCGCTCTGATCGGGGGGATCGTCTGCTTCCTTGCGCGGAACCGCGCGAATCCGATCTCGCTTCGCAGTCCTGTTTTTTGGGGCATGGTGCTGTTCTGCGGAACGCTGATGCTCAACGGCTTGGGCAGCCGCTATTACTCGACCTCCGATACGGTTTTTCCGTTGACAATGGTTTTGGCGATGCTCGGATTCTATCTGCTGTTTTCGGCATATGTTCGGTTTGACGGGACCGTGTTTGACCATTTCATGTTCTGTGTGCTGATGCTCGGATGCCTGCTTCTGGCACAGCTCGGTTTTACCTGCGTGGATTGGGGTCCCGACGGGCTCCGCTTTACCGCAAGCGGCGGAATCGATAAGATCTCCCTGAATTTCGGATGGGGGAATTCCAACGCCATGGGCGGAATGCTGGCGTTCCTGATGCCGTCCGGCTTTTATTTCGCCTACTCCCACAGATGGGGATGGCTCGGTTATTTCTTAGGCGGCGGCATGTTTCTCGGCATTGTGCTTACGCAAAGCCGCGGCGCACTGCTCGGCGCGGCGGTTACCCTGATTCTTTCGTTGGCGGTGCTGGTCAGCGGAGGGGAAAACAGGAAAACGAACCGCGTTCTGACGGCGGCGGTCGCATTTGCGGGCATTGTGACGGTCGGTCTGTTCTACGAAAAACTGCTGCGGCTGGTGCGCACCATGCTGGAATACGGAACGGGCGACACGGGGCGGTTCACGATCTGGAAATTTGCAATCGAAAAATTTCGGGAGTATCCCGTGTTCGGCGCGGGCTTCTATACCGACTTCCACTATGATCTGTGGGAAAAGAATGTCTATCCGTATTTCTACCACAACACGCCGCTTCAGGTGCTGGCGTCGGGCGGCTTGGTGGCGTTTGCCGCGTATGTGTATCATCGGATCACAACGGTGGTGCTGGTGTTCCGCAAACCGGACCTGTACAGAATTTTTATGGGGCTTTGCGTGCTGGGACTGTTGATATTCTGCCTGTTTGAAGTCATTTTCTTTGCAACCTATCCCGTCATTATCTATTCGGTGATGCTGTTGTTTATGGAAAAAAAGACCGTTGTCGGGAAGTCGGCGGCGGTTGGATAACCGTTTGGGAGGTGTCTTGATGAAAATACGGCTTTGGCGTGTGTTCAGTCTGTTCCGTCGGGACATACTGATGAGCTTTCTGACCTTGGGCGCAATCTTTTTCCTGCTTCCGCTGGTGCTCCTTGCCCTGACGCGGAGCCTTGCGCTCTGGATCTTTCTCGGTCTGCTTGCGCTGAATCTGGTCTGGATCCTGACCTATCTGCTCGGTTGTCCCGCAACGCTGAGGCTGGACGGGGACACGGCGGAATTCACCGAATACTACGAGGTGCGGAGGGGGGACCGCAAGCGGATCCAT
>CAKSUH010000272.1 GCA_934500855.1 uncultured Eubacteriales bacterium | reverse complement strand
TAAATCGGGGTCCCGTCCGGCATGGTGGAATACGCTATCGGATCACCCTGCGGCATCAGGTGCATCCGATCCAGCGATTCCTGCGACAGGTATTTCCGTGCCTCCGCCTGATCGGGACTGAGGCATGGAATTCCCGCGTCGGAGCGGGTTTTGAACACTTCTTTCAATGGGGTACCGTACCTTTCCTATAACTTCGGCACAGATCGGCGGTCAACGCTGTTGTGCCCAAAAAGAACATACCATAAAATTATATCACATTTTTTTCCGCAATGCAAGACCTCTCCGACGATTCTCTTCCGCTTTCCTCATCTTTTTTCCGCCTTTTTCTCCTGTTTTAGACAAAGAACGGTTTTTATTCCAATTATTTCGCGGTTTTTCGGCGGTTTTCCGCTGTTTCACGAAGAATTGCAAGGGAACGGTCCAGTCCGCCCACCTCGTCAATGATTCCGCAGGACACCGTCTCTTCCGCCTCCAGGATGGTCCCGCAGTCGGTTGCCATCTGGTCGGGGCGCATCATCAGTTCGTTGATTTTTTCCGCCTTTGCCCGCGAGTGCGAACAGATGAAACGGACGATGCGGTCCTGCATCTCCCGCATATAACGGAAGGACTGCTCCACCCCGACGATCATCCCGTTGACCCGCACGGGATGCAGGGTCATGGTGGCGCTCGGCACGATCAGCGAGCGCTTTGCCGCCGTTGCAAGGGGGACTCCGATGGAATGGCTGCCGCCCAGTACCAGCGACACCGTCGGCTTCGTCATGGATGCTATGATTTCCGCAATGGCAAGTCCGGCTTCCACATCTCCGCCCATGGTATTGAGGATGACCAGAAGACCGTCGGTTTCGTCGTCCTCCTCGATGGAAACCAGAAGCGGAAGGAGATGCTCGTATTTTGTCGCTTTCTGTCCTTCGGGTAAAAGGTAGTGCCCCTCCACCTGCCCGACGATCGAGATACACCGAAACCGCCCTTCCCGGGGTTCCGAATCCGCCTCCCGATATTCACGCATATCGGAAAACGGTTCCTCCGCTTTTTTCTTCCGTGCGTGACCTTCTTCGGTCTTTTTTTCCTTTTCTTCCATTTTTTCCTCCGCCTTTTCGTCTCTTTTTATTATTATGAACAGAAAAAAGTTTGCTTATGTAAGCGAGATTATGAAAAAAAGGGCTTTACATTCGGGTCGAAAAATGGTATAATAAGTGTGTATGGGCTTTACGCCCGCAATTTCTTCTGTGTTCATAATAACGATAAACAAGGAAGGGTTTGAAAGATGGAAAACAAGGTTTTGGTTGAAACCTCCGCACGCCACATTCACCTGACCGCCGAGGCGGTTGAGGTGCTGTACGGCAAGGGCGCGGAGCTGACTGTCAGAAAGCCGCTGAGCCAACCCGGGCAGTTCGCCGCAGGCAACGACAAGATTACGCTTGTCGGTCCGAAGGGAACGCTCGCGGTCAGCGTACTGGGTCCGTGCAGAAGCGCGAACCAGGTCGAGCTGTCCTACACCGATATGCGGGCGCTGGGTCTGCGTGATGTTCCGGTCAGAGAGAGCGGCGACCTTGCGGGTACTCCCGGCTTGAAAATGGTCGGTCCCGCAGGCGAAATCGAATTGACCGAGGGCGTAATCATTGCAAAGCGGCATATTCATTTCAGCCCCGCCGACGCAGAGGCGTTCGGTGTGAAGGACAAACAGGTTGTCAGCGTGAAGATGCTGACCGACCGCCCCGTAATCTTTGAGGATGTGGTCTGCCGCGTCAGCCCGAGCTACGCGCTTGCAATGCACATCGACACCGATGAGTGCAACGCCGCCGCCGCGTTCGGAACCGTTTACGGCGAAGTCATCCTCTGATTTTCCGTCAGTAATAATTAAGGAGATAAAAAAATGAGCAAAGTCAGTGAATGCCCTTACGCAATGAGTGCCGAAGTTCAGCACCAGTGCAAGGTCACAAAGGGCTGTGACCACGGTCCCGCTCCCCTGCCCGAAGAAGGCAAGTGGATTCAGGCAAAACAGATCACCGATATTTCGGGCTACACCCACGGTATCGGCTGGTGTGCACCTCAGCAGGGAGCCTGCAAGCTCTCGCTGAACGTCAAGAACGGCGTGATTGAAGAGGCGCTTGTGGAAACAGTCGGCTGCTCGGGTATGACCCACTCTGCGGCTATGGCGGCAGAAATTCTGCCCGGCAAGACCATTCTGGAAGCGCTGAACACCGACCTCGTGTGCGACGCAATCAACACCGCAATGCGCGAGCTGTTCCTCCAGATCGTTTACGGCAGAAGCCAGTCGGCGTTCTCCGAGGGCGGACTGGTCATCGGCGCAGGCATGGAGGACCTTGGCAAGGGGGCACGCTCCATGGTCGGAACCATGTACGGCACCAAAGAAAAGGGCGTCCGTTACCTCGAAATGACCGAGGGCTACTGCACGCGGATGGCACTGGACGCGAACAACGAGGTTATCGGCTACGAGTTCGTGTCGCTTGGCAAAATGACCGACTTCATCAAGAAGGGCATGGAGCCGAACGAAGCCTACAAGAAGGCGATGGGTCAC
>CAKSUH010000271.1 GCA_934500855.1 uncultured Eubacteriales bacterium | reverse complement strand
ATCATGATCTGCTCGGTCGGCTTGATTTTCTCAATGTCGTAAACCTGCTTGACGAGCGGGAAAAACGGCAGCGTTGCAACATACATATTGTTTTCAACCTTGGTCTGGCAGGCAAGGCAGGTTTTCAGTTCCCGCTCGCCCTTGATGCGGTAGATGGTTGCGCAAGCGCCGCAAAAGCCGTTGCGGCATCCGCATCCGCGGATCAGCTGATAGCCTGCATATTCCATCGCACGCATGATGGTCAGATCGTCGGGAACGGTGTACTGCTTCCCGAACAGATAAATATTTACCATATTTTCCATACTCTCACCTCAATACTCGTTCGGAAGCTCATCCAACTCATCGCAACGGAACACGGGACCGTCCTTGCAGACATACTTTGCGCCGACATTGCATCTGCCGCATTTTCCGATTCCGCACTTCATGCGAAGCTCGAGCGTTGTGTAGACCTGCGTTTTCTCAAAGCCCAGTTCCTGAAGTCCCGCCAGCGTGAACTTAATCATGATCGGCGGTCCGCACAGGATCGCGATCTTGTTATTGTCCAGCCCCAGTTCCTTGACATAGTTCGGGACAAAGCCGACATGACCCGTCCATTCGGGCTGTTCGCGGTCGATGGTCAGGTGTACATTGACCCCCTCGTCCTTTTCCCACTCTTCGATGATTTCACGATAGTCAACCAGATCCTGCATACTGCGCGAGCCGTAGACAATGTCGATCTTGCCGTAGCGGTCGCGGTAGTGGCGGCAGTAGTTGATAACGGAACGGAGCGGAGCCAGTCCGATACCGCCTGCAATGAAGAGCAGGTCGTGTCCCGCAAACGCGGTGTCCACGGGGAAAGGTCTGCCGTAAGGTCCGCGGATGGTGATCTCCTGTCCCACTTCCATGGAGTGAAGCCATTCGGTCACACAACCGCACTTCTTGATGGAGAATTCCATGAATTCGGTGTTGGTCGGAGAGGAGGTAATGGAGAACATCGCCTCGCCAACGCCCGGAATCGAAAGCATCGCACACTGTCCGGGCATATGGTCAAATGCTTTCTTGCCGTCCGGCGTGACCACACGGAAGGTTTTGACATCCGGCGTATCAATACGGATGTCGGTTACAACGCCGATCTTCGGGATCAGAGGTTCTTTCATCTCAGCCATTGCCCTGCCCTCCTAACTTCTTCATAACCTTGACAATATTCATCTGAATCGGGCACTTTGCAAGACATCTGCCGCAACCGACGCAGGAGAACATCCCGTCATTGTTGGTCGGGAAATAGACCAGTTTGTGCATGAAGCGCTGACGGAAACGCTCCAGCTGGGTCAGACGCGGCTGTCCTGCCGACATCTTGGTAAATTCGGAATACATACAGGAATCCCAGCAACGGAAACGCTTGACGCCGTGCCCCGTGTTGAAATCCTTGATATCGTAGCACTGGCAGGTCGGGCAAACAAAGGTGCAGGTTCCGCATCCGAGGCAGGACTGCGACAGCTCCGCCCATGCGGGATCATTGAAAAACTCCTTGGTCTTGTCCGCGCCGAATTTGTCGGCGGTCAGATTTGCCAGCGGCAGCTTCTTCATGCGCTCACGGGTCGCTTCCTGCTGTTTTGCAACGGCTTTTCCGTCCGCGTCGGCAGTCAGCGCCGAGAGCGAGTCCAGAAGCGCAGTCCCCTTTTCGGTGTTTGCTTCCAGATAGAGCGCGTCCTCGGTTTTCCAGCAGGTCACATCTCCCGCAGGAGCAGCCGCGTCAATTCCGAAGGTCGAGCAGAAGCAGGTCTCATGCGGCTTCGTGCAGGCAAGCGAGACGATCACGCCGTGCTCGCGGCGATTCTTGTAGTAGGAATCCACCGGCTCGGCAAGGAACACCTTGTCCAGCACATCAAAGCTGCGGACATCGCAGGCGCGCGCGCCGAACACAACGAAATTCTCGCATTCGCGGCGGGTGTCCACGATCTCAATCTTCTTGCCTGCGGTTTTGAAATCCATCAGGTTTTCGGTTTGCGGGAAGAAGAAATCTTTCGCGCTCCGAACCGTGTTCAGCGCGTCGGACAGAACCTTTCCGTCCTCCCAACGCTCAAATTTTGCACCCGCGGCAGTGTCAACGGGCAGATAGAGCGTTCTGCTCTCCGCAATTGCGGCAAACAGGTCGTTCAGATGTTCAAGCGAGAGCTTACGCATGATGACTCCCCCTTTCCACGGCTTCGGCAGGCTCCGGATCACCCTGCGTGAAGTTGACAATCGGCGCGCGGCTTCCAACCTCTGCGCCCGCCTGATAATCGCCGTAGTTGCGGTCGATATCCAGAATGAACTTGCGGTTCAACAGGTGCAACGGAATGTGTTGCGGGCAAACGCGCGAGCATTCGCCGCAGTCGGTGCAACGCCCCACCACATGGAACGCGCGGATGATATGGAACATCTTTTCTTCAAATTCATTGGAAGCGGCTTTGTTCTCCACACCCGAATTCGGGTTGTCGAACACGCACTTCTCACAGGTGCACGCGGGGCAGACATCGCGGCAGGCGTTGCAACGGATGCAACGGGACAGCTCGTTCTGCC
>CAKSUH010000270.1 GCA_934500855.1 uncultured Eubacteriales bacterium | reverse complement strand
CTGTAAAACCGGAAGCGGCGATCCGAACCGGATTCTTTCATTCATTCAATAAATAATAAATTTCAAAGGAGATATCCAAAATGAAACTTGTTTACACCGGAAAAACCAAAAATGTCTATGAACTTGAAAACGGTCACTACCTGCTGAAATTCAAGGACGACTGCACCGGCAAGGACGGCGTCTTTGACCCGGGCGAAAACACGGTCGGACTGACGATCGACGGTGTGGGAGATGTCAATCTGCGGATGTCGGTTTACTTCTTTGAAAAGATCAACGCCGCCGGAATCAAAACGCACTATGTCAGCGCCGATCTGAAAAATACCACGATGGAGGTCCTGCCGGGAAAGGTGTTCGGTCACGGGCTGGAAGTCATCTGCCGTTATAAGGCGGTCGGCAGCTTCATCCGCCGCTACGGCGAGTATATCGAGGAGGGCGCAGACCTGCCCGCCTATGTGGAAATGACCTTCAAGAACGACGCAAAAGGCGATCCGCTTGTTACCAAGGACGCGCTGGTGGCGCTTGGCGTGATGAGCGACAGCCAGTATGACGAAATCAGACAGATGACCCGCGACATCACCAAGATTGTGGCGGACGATCTGGCGGCAAAGGGGCTTGACCTCTACGATATCAAATTTGAATTCGGCTATGACAGCGACGGAAAGGTCATGCTGATCGACGAGATCGCTTCGGGCAATATGCGCGTTTACAAGGACGGAAAATATGTGGATCCCATGACGCTGTCCAAGCTGTTCTTTGCCGCGGACTGAGGTGAACGCATGGGGGGCTTTTTTGGGGCAGTAGGAAAAGAAAATGTCATGCCCGATGTTTTTTTCGGAACCGACTATCATTCGCATCTCGGCACCAAGAGTGCCGGTATCGCCTGTTATTCTTCCGAATGCGGCTTGCAGAGAAAAATCCACAACATCAACAACGCGCCGTTCCGGACGCAGTTTGAGGGGATTCTGGAGCAGATGTCCGGAAATGCAGCCATCGGTTCCATCAACGACAGTGATCCGCAACCGCTTTTGGTCCAATCCGCGCTCGGCAGATACGCGATCCTGTTTGTGGGCGTCATCAACAATGCCGACGAACTGGTTAACGCCTATGTAACGGAATGTCGGGGACAGCTCAACGCGCTTTCTCTTGCGGGGGTCAACTCAACCGAACTGGTTGCTGCTTACATCAACCGCAAGCCGACGCTGGTCGAAGGAATCCGCTATGCGCAGGAGGTTATCGACGGAACGGCGCTGATCGTGATTCTGACCGAGCAGGGAAGCATCATTGCGGCGCGGGACACGGCAGGCAGGCTCCCGGTCCACATCGGACGGAGCGAGAGCGGAATGTGCGTTTCCTTTGAGCACTTCGCTTATGAAAAACTGGGCTATGAAAGCGTTTACGAGCTGAAGCCCGCCGAAATCGTTGAAATCCGGGCGGACGGAATGGAGGTCCTCGCGCAGGGAAACGAGGAGATGCATATCTGTTCCTTCCTCTGGTCGTATTACGGATTCCCCACCTCCACCTATGAGGGCGTCAATGTGGAAACCATGCGCTACCGCAACGGGGAGATTATGGCGGAAACCGAAATGGAGAACGGCACGGTTCCGCATGTGGATTGTGTGGCAGGCGTTCCGGATTCCGGCACGCCGCACGCCATCGGATATGCAAACCGTTCGCACCTGCCGTTTGCGCGCCCCTTCATTAAGTATACGCCGACATGGCCGCGCAGCTTTATGCCCGCCAATCAGACGGACCGCAGCAGGATTGCCAAAATGAAGCAGATTCCGGTGAAGGAGCTGATTCACGACAAGGAACTGCTGTTCATTGACGATTCCATCGTCCGCGGCACACAGTTGCGCGAAACCGTTGATTTTCTGTATGATAGCGGAGCGAAAGCCGTTCATATGCGTTCGGCTTGTCCGCCCATCATGTTCGGATGCAAGTATCTGAATTTTTCCCGCTCGACGGGGGATACGGATCTCCTGACCCGAAGCATCATTATGGAGCTGGAGGGTGAAGAGGGAATGAAGCATTTGGACGAATACAGTGACGGGACCACCGAAAGAGGCAGAAAGATGCGGGAAACCATTTGCGGAAAGCTGCATCTCGCCTCCCTGGAATATCAGACGCTGGAAGGCTTGCAGAAGGCGATCGGACTTCCCTCGTGCAAGCTGTGCACCTATTGCTGGAACGGAAAGGATAAAGGAAAAGAAAATGATTGAGAACTCCAAATCCGAGGCTTACGCCGCGGCAGGCGTTGACATTACTGCCGGCTACCGCGCCGTGGAGCTGATGAAAAAACATATCGCATCCACCGTCACCCCGGGCGTCTGCTCGGACATCGGCGGGTTCGGCGGACTGTTCGCGCTTGATCTGAGCGGAATGACGCACCCGATTCTTGTCAGCGGGACAGACGGAGTCGGAACCAAACTCAAGCTGGCGTTTCTGATGGACAAGCATGACACCGTCGGCATCGACTGCGTTGCCATGTGCGTGAACGACATCATCTGCTGCGGAGCAAAGCCGCTGTTTTTCCTCGATTACATT
>CAKSUH010000269.1 GCA_934500855.1 uncultured Eubacteriales bacterium | reverse complement strand
GTGGACTACAAGTCGGGCGAGCACAAATTCTCGCTTGACGAGGTTCGCACGGGCGAGGACCTTCAATTGGTGCTCTACCTCTTTGCGGCGTGCTCTGCGGACCCGCAAAGGCGCGTGGCGGGCGGCGCGGAATTCCTTTTCGCCACGCATTCGGACCGTCGCACGGAAATCGCACGAAGCGGGTTCCTTTCGGATGACAGCGCAATCTGCGAGGCGGCGGACGCTTCATCCGACAGCCGCTTTACCAAAAAGCTGTTGCGTCGCTCGGAAGAGGAACTGCACGAGCTGTTCGCGGAAATGCAGTCCGCGGTCTGCTCGGTCGCGGAACGGATTCTGACGGGTGAAGCGCACAAGACCCCTTCCGAAAAAGCATGCCGCTTCTGCCCCGTTGCCGACTGTTGCGACTGCGCGGTTAAAGCAAAAGAGTAAAAAGACCTCGGGACTCTGTCCCGAACCCTGCTTAAAAACTTCTTGGAAGAAGTTTTTAAGAATTTCAAGAACTTTAACTGAGGGGATTATCGCTCCTGTCTCTGCATTCTGCGGATTTTGATGTAGCCGGAATTCGCAGAGCATAAACGGCTACACAAAATCAGCACCACATAAACATAGGGGTGAAATCCCCCTTGGTTAAAATTCTTGAAAGTTCTTAGGAAACTTCTTTCAAGAAGTTTCCTAAGTGGGGCTTGGGGCAAAGCCCCGAGGTCTTCTGGCTTGGGGCAACGCCCCAAGGTCTTGACCTTAACGAAAGGAGAACAAATGGCAAGAACATGGACGGCATCGCAGGAAGATGCCATGAGACTGCCGGGAAAGCCCAGCGTGCTGACCGAGCGCATCATCCGAATGCTGACCGATCCCGAACATCCCGCAGAACTCTCAAGACTTCTGATTGTCACCTTCACCCGCGCGGCGGCGGCGGAGCTGAAAAGCCGCATTGCCAAGGCGCTCGGCGACGCGCTGGCGGCGGACCCCGGAAATTCGCATCTCTCGCGACAGGTACTCTCGCTCGGCAGTGCGCACATTTCCACCATCGACGCATTTTTCGGCGAAGAAGTCCGCGCGGGCTTCGCGCAGCTCGGACTTCCCCCCGCCTTCCGCCTTGCGGACGAAGCGGAACTGGACGAACTGGCGCTCTCGGTCATGGAGGACACGCTGTCCGACCTCTACGACCGCTTTACCGAGGACCGCAGTCGGGATCCGAACCGCCCGTTTGCGCGGCTTTCCGGCAACCGCTTTGCCGCCGTGATGGATCACCTGCTCGGCAACCGCCGTAATGACGGGCTGACCGCTCGGCTCTGGCGTTTTTACCGCCGTTTTGCCAACTATCCCGAGGGAATCTCCCTCCTGCTTTCCGATGCGGAAGATCTTCGGCAGGCTGCCAAGACCGATTTTTTTGCATCAGGCGCGGGAAAAACCGTCTGCAAAACCGTTGCCACGCTCTGCGCCGATACCATCCGCAGTTTTGACGCGGTCCTGCATGACCTTTCGGGCAGCGAATTTCTGCCGAAAATCGAAGGCTGTATCCACAGCGATTCGGACTTTTGTCATGCGCTCCTCCGCGCCTGCACGGACGGAACCTACAGCGAGGCACGGGCGTTGACCGTCAACTTCTCGCTCTGTCGGTTCCCTTCGATCCGAGGGGAGAAACCCGAAGCGTGGGATACCTATAAAGCCACGCGCGACAATCTGAAAAAAGAGATCAAGGACCTTTGCACAGACTTTTTCGCATGGTCGGAGGAAGATCTGCGCCGTCAGCTTCTGCTCCACGCGGATGCCGACGAAATGCTGCACACGCTCTTTTCCCGCTTCGGCGAAGCGCTGGACGCCGAGAAACGCGTGCGCGGGATTCTCTCTTTTGACGATATGCCCGTCCTGCTCCGTCGGCTTCTGGAGAATGCGGACGGCACCCCGACGCCTTATGCCCGTTCGCTTTCCGATCGCTACGACGCGGTTTTCATTGACGAATATCAGGATGTCAACCCGATTCAGGACCGCCTTTTCACGGACATCGGCGGCGAAAAGCGCTTTATGGTCGGAGACATCAAGCAAAGCATTTACGGATTCCGCGGCGGCGAGCCGTCCATCTTTGCCGCATACCGCCGCGCCCTGCCGCTCTACAGTCGCGAAAGCGGGCCCGAGGCGGGCGGTGCCTGCGTGTTCATGTCCGAAAATTTCCGTTGCAGTCGACCCGTAATCGACTATGCGAACCGCGTTTGCGCCTTCCTGTTCTCCGCCTGTGAGGACAGTGTTGGCTACCGCCCGCAGGACGATCTGGTCTGCGGCAAGCAATCGCCGGAGGGCAGTCTGCAACCGGTGCGTACCCTGCTGTTTGAGCCTTACTCCGAAGAACAGAAGCAGACGGCAACCGAGAGCGAAGCGGAACTTCCGAACCGCGAAGCGCTGTGGATTGCCGCCGAGGTCGCGCGCCTGCTCCGCGAAGAGCATCTGGAGGACGGCTCCCCCATCCGCCCGCGTGATATCGCAATTCTGACGCGAACCGCGAAGCCGATGCAGGTTTTTGCCGACGCACTCGCGGCATGGGGCATCCCT
>CAKSUH010000268.1 GCA_934500855.1 uncultured Eubacteriales bacterium | reverse complement strand
GTACAGCCATGCGAGGTATTCCCCATAGATGACCTCCCCCGCGCTGCGGAGCGCCGAGGTCAGACCGCTGATCCAATCCAACATCATCCCCTCACATTCCGAGTATCTTCCAGAGATACAGCGGGCAAGTCAGGCTGAAGACCAGGCAGGCGAAGAGAATGGCGGGCGGAACATAGTCGAACTGCCCGTGCTTGCGGTAATCGAGGTACGCGGTTGCAATCTTGACGAAGAACAGGATTGCTAAAATTACATCGATAACGGGGAAAATCACCTTGTCCGTCACCGACCGGATTTGATCTCTCGCGACAATCCATGTTTCCTCTACCGCTCCTGCGACATCGCCGTCTGCAAAGGCAGGAACGGCAAACGCGACAGATAAAAGCAATCCCGCAATAACGAGAAGCACAATTTTTTGTTTCATATTCCGCTCCTTTCATCGGATGTAAAAGCCGTCATAGACCGTTCCCGCAATCGGTACACTGACCGTAACCGTTGCGCTGACCTGTCCGGCAGGCGTCCACAGCCCCGACAACCCCAGATGAACGGTATAGGTTCCGTCCGCAATGCCGAGCGGCAGGAAGTGGACGCGCATTGACGCGGACGGATGAACGGGAAAGCAAAACCTTCCGTCCGGCATCTGCTCTAAGGTTCTGCACTCCCCCGCTCCGGTGCGATAGGAAAATTCGGGGAATGCCGCCAAGAGAGCCTGCACCAACGTCGTACTTGCGGTGTCTCCCGTGACGGTCGGGGTAACGGTCAGGGAGAATCCACCACCGCCGCACAGGGTGTCACCGCCCGTGTTCGGAGTAATGGTTGCCGTACCGGATAGGGTCAGGGAGTATTCTTTCAGGACAAAGCCGCCCTCGGTATACACCCATTCGTTCCAACGGACGCGACCGACAGAACCGCTCGGCGCGATTGGCAACTCCGCGGGCTTTGCATCATCAAAAGACGGATCGGGTGTCACCGAGATGAAGCGTTCTTTGACATCCACCCACACGGTCGCGGTGTTGTTGCTCTTATCGTCCTCCGGCAGTACACCATCCGAGTTCACCGTGCATTCCAATCGGAGACTCTGCCCCGCGCAGGCATCCGGAACCGTCCAACGAAACCAAATCAGGTTGCATTTGCCCGCAGGAATGGCAACATTCTCAACCGCTTTTGTCAGGAGCGCCGTCCCGTCCGGTGCGTATACGGTCAAGGTTGCACGGTTGCCCATGCTCGGCAGAATGTCGTTTGTCCCGTCATGGTAGACGAGGAACGCGGTCATCACCTCATCCCCTGCGATGTAATCCCCGTTCGGGTCGACCGCCTCCACAGACTGCGCATAATCTTCCGTTTGCACCGTCAGCGTTGCAGACTGCTCATTGTCGTTTGGCTGTTTCTCTGCCGCGCGGTCAGCCCAGTTCACGCGCACCGTGACGGTATGTTCCCCCTCTGTCTGTCCGACCGATACGGTGAAGGTCATCGTCTGCACACCGCCCGCCGCAAAGTCAACGGTGCGGGTGGTCAACACATCTCCGTCATACAATAGCGTTACCGGAATACCACGATAGGAAAGTGTCGTGTCCCGATTCGCAAGTTTAACGGTTACGGTCACCACGCCATACGGGGACAGCTTTGTTGCCGACAGCGACAGTTCGGTGATCGTGAAATCATAGCTTTCCCGACTCCAAACGGCGGTCAGGGTGCGGTTTCCGTTCAGCACATAATTCTCACCCGGCAGGTAAAGCTTTCCGTCCCCGCTGTCCCGCCAGCCGAGAAAGACATAACCGACTTTGGTCGGGGCATCATTCGGCAGGGTCAGGGTGTAGCCGTAGCAATGCGTCATCGGAGAAAAACTCCCTGTTCCACCGTTTGGATTGAATGTTATTGTATCTTCATCAAGGATATAGTGATACTCAATCGTAATGACACGGTTGGTGATACGCCACAGTCTGCCGTCTTTCGCCTCGTCATAGCTTGAAAAGTTGGGCAGGTCATCCTCAATCGTCGGTTCGAGCACATCGTATTGCATATAGTCCTGCAAACTTTTGCAGTTGGGATACTTGCCGAGCCATGAATAGGTGAAGTTCCCGCTGATTTCGCTTTCCCAACCGCTTGCCAAATGGTGTCCCGGCACCGTCATTGCCCGTGACCGGAACGGCGTGCCGCTGTTGAGGATGTATTCGTAACTCGCAACCGGCTCATAATAGTACGCTGACCACTCATAGCCGAACCGTACCTGTTTCATATGCCGTACAATCACTTTCGCGTCCTCAAACCTGCGCATGGTGACGGTTGCATTCACCTGCTTTTGACTCATTGCGGTGCGGAAATGATGCGTCACGTCCACCCCTCCGTAGCAATGCTGTCCACCGGAGAGGTTTCCCAATTTGCAGGTAGTCAGCACCCCCGCATCGCTTTGAAAGCCCACCACATCGTAGCCGTAAATACCGAAATACAGAATTGCGGTTTCCCCGCGCTTGGTATAGCAGGTGACGGTCTTGAGCAGGGTCCCGCTCTCATCCACGCACCGCACAACGATTGTTCGATTACATTCATCAGA
>CAKSUH010000267.1 GCA_934500855.1 uncultured Eubacteriales bacterium | reverse complement strand
CTTCTATCCGGTAGCGGAGAGAAACGGCAAGCCGTTGTCCAAATCCCGCTGGACGGGATTTGGCTCGGAGCAGCCGGAATGCGTAGCACATAAACGGCTGCAAAAAATCAGTCCCACATAAACATAGGGGTAAAATCCCCCTTTATTAAAGTTCTTGAAATTCTTAAAAACTTCTTTCAAGAAGTTTTTAAGTGGGGTTTGGGGCAACGCCCCAAGGTCTTAGTGCAAAGTCCCAAGGTCTTACCCCCCGGAAAGGAGTACACATGGCGCAAAAGCGGAATCATCTGATGCGATATATCCTGTTGGCGGTGCTGTTTTGCGCTGTGTGCCTTGTGTATGTCGGGAGACTGTTTTATGTGCAGATCATCGCGAGGGAGGAGACGAAGGAGGACGGGACAAGCGTCCGACTGGTCATTGTGCCGGCGGTCCGGGGCGAGATTTTTGACCGGAACGGGAAGGCGCTGGTCGCGAATCGGTACACCTACGATCTGGTCCTGTCCAACGCGGTCCTCACGAGTGTGAGCGCGAGCGAAATGAACCGCGTTTGCCTGAGTCTGCTGAATGCGCTTGCAACCTGCGACGCGGAGAGCACGCATACCGAAAAGTATTTTCCGTTTGTCGGGTCCTACCCGAATTACAGCTATTCGGCGGATTCGCAGAACGCGAACAGTTCGGTCAGCTTCCACCTGAAGCGGATTCTCAAGGCGCACGGCATGAAGGAGACCACCGCCGCAAAGAATCTTGTTTCCGAGCTGGTTGATACCTACCGCCTGCGGGAGACCGACGGTGCGGGGAACCGTGTTTATACCGACCGTCAGATCGACCGCCTTCTCCGCCTGCACTACGACATGGAGGCGAAGCGGTTTCCGGACGGCGAAGATTATACCTTTGCGGTCGGAACGGATACCGCATTCCTGACCTATGTGCAGGAACAGAGCCTTGTCGGCGTTTCCTTTACGGTCACGGCAGGCAGAACCTACTGCTATCCCGGCTACGCGTCGCATATTCTCGGCACGGTGGGCCCGATTTACTCCGAGGAGTGGGACTACTACAACGAGCGCGGATACCAGATGAACGCAACGGTCGGAAAATCGGGCTGCGAGGCGGCGTTTGAAGAGTACCTGCACGGAACCGACGGCAAGCTGAAAGTCACCTTTGACGCGAACGGGACGGTCCTCTCCACAGAGACGATCGTGGAGCCGCAGTCGGGGCAGGATGTCTATCTTACCATCGACATCGACCTCCAGATCGCTGCAGAGGACGCGCTCAAGCAGAATGTGGAGAATGTAAAAAAAGCGGGCGGGGACTTTGCCTCCAAAGGCTACGAATGCAATGCGGGCGCGGCGGTGGCGATGGACCCGAACACCTTTGAAATCCTTTCCATTGCCTCGTATCCTACCTTTGACCTCTCCACTTACAACCGCGACTACGCCGACCTTGCCGCCGACCCCGCCACGCCCCTGCTCAACCGTTCCCTGCGCGGGGTCTACGCGCCCGGATCGACCTTCAAGG
This sequence comes from uncultured Eubacteriales bacterium, assembly GCA_934500855.1. Lineage (GTDB taxonomy): Bacteria > Bacillota > Clostridia > Oscillospirales > CAG-272 > UMGS1865. The sequence goes on along the minus strand of CAKSUH010000267.1, from coordinate 1,041 downwards.
TCCTGATGGCGGCGGCGGGGCTGAACGACGGACTGGTCTCCGCCTCCACGCGGGTGACCTGCACGGGGCACTACCGCTACGGGGACAATTCGTGGGGATGCTCCACTTTTCCGCACGCAAATTCTGCCGTGACGGTTACGGAAGCGCTGCAGGATTCCTGCAACAGCTATTTCTATGACCTCGGTCTAAAAATGGGGATCGACAGGATGTCCGAGCACATGAAAACCTTCGGCGTCGGCGAGGAAACGGGAATCGAGTTGGGGGAGTTGACGGGGCGGCGTTCCGAACGGGACAGCAGCTGGCAGGCGGGAAATGTGCTGTCGGCGGCAATCGGACAGTACAACACGCAGATGACCCCGCTCCAGATCGGGACGATGATTTCCTCGGTGGTCAACGGCGGGACGCGCTATCGGGCGCACCTGCTCCGAGAGGTGCGGGCGTTCGGAAGCGATGCGCCGTCCTACACCGATGAGGATCTGACCGATTCGCCGCTTTCGCGCGCGGAGCTGTCCGCGTCGACGGTGAACACGGTCCTGCGGGGAATGCGGGCGGTTGTAAGCGGCTCGGTTCTGCGGAACTATACGAATGCGGGCGTGAAAAGCACGGTCGGCGGCAAGACGGGTACCGCCGAGGTGTGGAAGTTCCTGCGCGATGAGGAGACGGGCGAGTTTATCTATGATGACGAGGGCAACCGCGAGCGGGTGACCGTAACAAACGCGCTCTATGTGGGCGTGGCAACGGCGCCCGGGGAGGACCGCCCGGGACTTGTGGTTTCGGTGGTGCTGGAGAATGCCGCGCACGGTTACTACGCGTCCTACACCGCCGCCCGCATCACCGCCGCATGGGAAAAGTAGGGGAGCGATGTTTGCCGAAGTGTAACCGGTGTCGGGCATTACATGAGTGCCGAGATCCCGCCTGTTGGCGCCCCTTCGGGGTTCGACTTCGCGGCGATGATTGATTGTATCATCTGCTTTTTTGTGGTGGTGCCGCTCCGCTCAGGCTGACAAAGAGGGCTGTTTGTCATGTTGGTTGTATATTTTT
>CAKSUH010000266.1 GCA_934500855.1 uncultured Eubacteriales bacterium | reverse complement strand
ACGGAATCGTGACCATGATTCAGTACCTGTTTCATTTCAAGGTCGGATACCTGTCGCTGATTGTCAACATTCCGATGCTTGCTGTGGCGTGCTTTGTGCTCAATCGGTCCTATGCGTTCCGAACGCTGACCTTCATTCTCGTGTTTTCCGCAGTGCTCCTGATCAGTGAGCAGCTCGGAATTGCGGATTCGGGGCTTGTGTTCTATGCAACCGATGTCGGCGGCAGACTGCTTGCGGCAATCGCGGCGGGGCTGTTCAACGGGTTCCTCTACAGTATGTCGGTCCGCATGGGCGGGTCAACGGGCGGCAGCGATGTGGTGGGAGAATTCATCCATCATGCGCACCCCGAATACAATACGGTGTGGATTATCTTTACCATCAACGCAGTGGTGGCGCTGGGGTCATTCTTTGTTTACGGCTATAAGTATGAGCCGGTCATCCTTTGCGCGGTCTACATTTTTGTCAACAGCAGGACCTCCGATGCCATTTTCAAGGGCAACCGTGCGGCGGCAAAATTCGAGGTCATTACCACACAGCCCGAGCAGCTTTCCCGCGAGCTGATAACCACCCTGCATCACGGCTGTACGGTTATCCGTGCGGAGGGACTGTATACGCATTCCGACCGCGCCATGCTGATCTGCGTAATCAATCGCCGTCAGGTGGTGGATTTCGAGCGCATTATCCGCAAATACGACAGTACCTTCGCCTATATTTCCACGGTGAACGAGATTGTCGGAAACTTCAAAAAAATCAAGTAAAGGCAACACATTTTTCGACGGAACCCTATTGACAAAACCCGCTTTTGGTGCTATACTGTAAAAGTAAAAGTATGGAAAACGGATTCGGTTTTTTCTGAGGAGAAACGAGCCATGCGGAGCAACGGTAACGGTTTGTATAGAGGGGTTTGTTCGCACCCGTGTGCGGCTTTTTTGGCTGTACCCGTGAAAGCGGCGGGAGAACTGTTTTGTAAATAAAAATGCGCGCTTTGCGCCATGTGACGGAGCATGGCGCAAAGCGCTTGTTTGTCGGAACGGGACCGAACGGTCTGGATACGCCGGGAACTTCGGCGTTGCAGCCCCGGGACCCTGCGCGCGAACGGCGTTGCTTTGCGGAAAGGAGATGGCAGAATGGAACATGAGACACGGGGAGACGCGGGACGCGGCGTCCTGCGGTTTATGAAGAGCGTTCTCTGGTTTTTGCTTGCGGTTCTGATGCTCAGCGGCGTTCTGCTGATTGCGGAGTCGCTGATGTTCGGCGACAGAATTCCGGGAAACATCGGTTGGAAGCCTGCGGCGGCAAAAACGAACGCCATGGAGCCGACCGTGCGGAAGGGAGATCTTGTCATTCTTCATCCCGTCGGGGAAGAGGAGCTGACGGAAGGAACGGTGGTGTCCTATCGGACCGAAGCGGGATTTGTGCTGGGCAGAATCACGGCGCGGAACGGCGCGGTTTCTTTGGTCAAAGGCGATGCCGAGACCGAAAGCGTGACGGTGGAAAACGCCGAAATCCGAGGGGTATGGCGGGGTACGCGGATTCCTCTGATCGGATACTTTGTGTCGGCGGTACAAAACTCGCCGAAGCTTGTGCTGGCGATCGTGGCGGCTGCCCTGCTGTTTCTGCTGATTTCGGCGATTGCCCGCAGGAGCGTTGACGAATCGGGCAATGTGTATTCCGCATCCTCCGGGGAAACGGAGGGTGTGGCGTTCGTGCTGTGCTGTCTGTCATTGATGGGTGGCAGTCTGTATCTGCGGCATATGATCCGGAAGGGCAACGCGGGCGGAACGGAAAGGGGCGATAAACGGTGACACTTCTCAGAAAATACAGAATCATCATCACGGTGCTGTCGGTCCTGCTGTCGGCGTCGACGGTCCTTTTGGTTGTGCAGGCGGTCAGACGGATTCGGACCGCGTCGGATGAAGCGACGGTGCGAAACAACAGCATCGGAGCGGTGGAGGAAAACTGGGAGTTCGGCGGCGCGGGATTGCTTCCCGGAGACAGCGAGAGCAAGACCTATACGGTCAGGCTGTCGCATCGGGAAGATCTGATGCTGGCGTTCTCCGTGCAGGTGTCGGACGATGAAAAGGGGCTTGCAAACGCGCTGATTATCAAGGTGCGGGATACGGAAAACGGACAGGTGATCTGCGAGGAGAAGCTGAGCGAGGCTTCGCAGACGGTTTATCCGGAGAAGATCCCGTTCAACGGAAGCCGTGAGCGGAAGATTCCGTATGAGATTACGGTAACGGTGGATCCCGCGGCGGGAAACGAGGTACAGAACGCATCGCTGAAGATGTGTTTCCGCTGGTCGGTCCTCTCCGCTGAAGAGAAAGAAGGTGACGGGAAATGACCGAGCAGGCGGCAAGCGGAGTGGCAAAGCGGCTGGCGGTCAGTATTGTTGCGATCGTCCTGCTGACGGCGGCGCTCACCGTAACCACCTTCATTCTGGTGGTTTCCACGGTGTCGACCGACGGACATCTGTTTTCAACGGGAAGCGTTCGTCTGAATCTGAATGACGGCAAGCCCGTTGTGACTGCGGACGAATGCGCGTTCGCGCCCGGAGACAGCATGGAAAAGCACTTTACCGTGGAGAATCTCAGCAC
>CAKSUH010000265.1 GCA_934500855.1 uncultured Eubacteriales bacterium | reverse complement strand
ATTTCGGATGAGGCGCTGGAAGCGGCGGTGAATCTGTCGGTTCGTTACATTGCCGACCGTTTCCTGCCCGACAAGGCAATCGACCTGATCGATGAAGCGGCATCGCGGCTTCGTATCACGGCACACACCTCCCCTTCCGACCTCAAGGAAATGGAGGACAAGCTCCAATCCCTCTCGCACGAGAAGGAGGAAGCGATTTCGGCGCAGAACTTCGAAACTGCGGCTAAGTTGCGGGACGAGGAACAGAAGCTGAAAGCCGATTGCGACGCAAAGCGCGCGGCTTGGGAGAAATCCAACAGCTCGGCGGCGCTGACGGTCAGCGCGTCCGATATCGCGGATGTGGTCACGCAGTGGACGGGCATCCCCGTCAACAAACTGCTTGAGGAGGAAAGCGACAAGCTGTTGCACCTTTCCGACCTGCTCAAAGCCCGCGTAATCGGGCAGGACGAAGCCGTGGAAGCGGTTGCAAAGGCAATCCGCCGCGGCAGAATGGGGCTGAAAGACCCGCGCCGTCCGGTGGGTTCGTTCATCTTCATGGGACCTACGGGCATCGGTAAAACCGAGCTTGCAAAGGCGCTGTCCGAGGTCATGTTCGGCGACGCTTCCGCAATGATCCGGCTTGATATGTCGGAGTATATGGAAAAGCACAGCGTGTCGAAACTCATCGGGTCGCCTCCCGGATATGTCGGCTACGAAGAGGGCGGTCAGCTGACCGAAAAGATCCGCCGCAAGCCCTACTCCGTGGTTCTGTTCGATGAAATCGAAAAGGCGCACCCCGATGTGTTCAACATCCTGTTGCAGGTGCTTGAGGACGGCGTGCTGACCGATTCGCAGGGTCGTCATGTGGACTTCCGCAACACGATTCTGATTATGACTTCAAATGTTGGCGCATCCGAGATGAACGCGGCAAAGGCGCTCGGATTCACCTCCAAGCCCGAGTCCGCAACCGACGAGGAAGCCCGCCGCGAGCGGATGATGGCGGCGCTGAAGTCGACCTTCCGCCCCGAGTTCCTGAACCGGATTGACGATATCATCATCTTCAATTCGCTCAAGGAAGCGGACATCGAAAAGATTGCTTCGCTGATGCTCGCGGATGTGCAGAAGCGGATCAACGCGCTGAATCTCAGCATTGAGTTTGACCCCTCGGTCCCTGCCCTGCTTGCAAAAGAGGGCTTTGACGAAGCCTACGGCGCGCGTCCGTTGCGCCGTGCGGTGGTGCGCTTGGTTGAGGACCAATTCTCGACCGAGATGCTGGAGGGCAAGATTCATACCGGCGATAAAGTCCTTGCCAAAGCGGTAGACGGCAAGGTGGTATTTGAAAAGCAGTAAGACCAAAAAGTCGTCGGGGCGGTTTCAAACCGCCCCGACGAAAACGCAGACGAAAGCCACGGAGAAAATCCGTGGCTTTTTTTGTTTTCCCCTTGACAAATGCGCGGGGGTGTGCTATACTGTATTTCGAACAATAACAAGTGTTATGAATGGAGGAACTATGCCTGCGAAAAAGCTGATTCCACGGGAAGCGATTCTGTCGTGCGCGATGGAATTGCTGGAGTCCGACGGTTCGGAAGCCCTCAATGCGCGCACATTGGCAAAGCGGCTCGGGTGCTCCACGCAACCGATCTACCTCTCCTTTTCGGGCATGGACGAATTGCGCGCGGCTCTGGTTGCGGAATGCCGGAAGGTACAGGAGGATTACATCGCGCGTGAGCGGGAGGAAACGCTGTTTCTGCGCAATTCGCTCGGGTTTATGCGTTTCGTTTACGAAAAGCCGCGCCTGTTCCGCTTTGTCTACTACGAAAATCAATTTCAGGACACGCCCGCCGACCGCGCATTTATTGACGCAACCGTCTCGGGCATCATGCGCGCGGGCGGCTATTCCCGCACGGTTGCGGAACGCTTCTACATGTACGGCATCGCGGTTCAGATGGTCGACGGGTTCGCTTCCCCGAAATGGGACGACATCCGTGGACTGCTCCTCGACCAATTCGGGGCGTTGAAACTTTATTACAGCCAATATCGGGAGGAAGCACAGCATGAATGAAAGCATTGTCATCACCGATCTGTGCAAGGATTACCGCGATGTGCGGGCGCTGAATCGGGTCAGTCTGACCGTCAGAGAAGGAGAACTGTTCGGGCTTCTCGGGGTCAACGGCGCGGGGAAAACCACGCTGATCAAAATTCTTTCGGGGCTGGTCTCCAAAACCTCGGGAGAAGCGACCGTGGAGGGGCTTTCGGTCCCCCGCGACATAGAGAAAATCAAGGAATTTCTTTCGGTCTCGCCGCAGGAGACCGCCATCGCACCGAACCTGACGGTGTTGGAAAACCTCCGCTTCTTCGCCGCGGTCTATGGAAAGACCGATGAAGAAAACCTCCGCCGCATCATTTCCACTTTTTCTTTGGAGGAGGTACTGAACCGCCGCGCGAAAACGCTTTCGGGCGGTTGGGGACGGCGGCTCTCCATTGCGCTCGCACTTGTCACCGAGCCGCGCGTGCTGTTTTTGGATGAGCCGACTTTGGGGCTTGATATTCTGGCGCGGCGGGAGCTGTGGAACATCATCCGAGCCCTGCGGGGGAAGATCACCATTGTATTGACCGGTCACTATC
>CAKSUH010000264.1 GCA_934500855.1 uncultured Eubacteriales bacterium | reverse complement strand
TTTCGGGGCTTCGCGTTCAATGAACTGCGGCTCTTTTCGTCCGCATGCACCGCCGCACAGAACAGCCGCAACCACCAGAAGCGTCAGCATCCGCTTTTTCATACGATACTCCGTTCAGAACAGTTTTTGGGGGTAAAATCCTGTCTCGCAAAGCCGTTTCAGTTCTTCCGCGACATCCGCCATATCCTCACGGTAGGTCAGACCGAACCAACGGTCGGGCGATTCCTCCGCCGCCACGGAAAGCGTTCCCGCCGCAAGAAAATCATTGATCATGATCGGAAGCAGGCATTCCGCACGGCATTCATCCGCAGGAAGCGCACGCAGAAAATCCTCAAAATAGGTCTGAATTCTTCCGACCGCCGACGGGTGAAAGCCCCAGATGTTCATCGAAACCCGCTCGTCCGGAGAAAGCGGTCCCGCATCCGAGACAATGGAGCGGTTTGCGGCATAGCGGATATTTTTCGTCTCGTTCACCGCCTCCAGATGCCCGTTCGCCAATCGACACACGCCGCGCGTCACGCCGCCGTTCTCGCTCATGGTATTGCCGAGGATGTACGGCACCATCACCGCTTCACGGTCGTTTCCGAGTTTGCCGAGCATCCGGTACAGAATGGTGTACGCGTCCCGCCCGTAGTAGTCGTCGGCGTTGATGGTCGCAAACGGCGCGTCCAGATAGGGCGCGGCGCAAAGCAGGGCGTGAACCGTACCGAGCGGCTTGGTACGCTCGGCGGGAACGGTATAAAATGAGGGAACAGACGAAAAGTCCTGCACCGCGTAATCCACACGGATCAGCTTCTCCAGCCGTTTGCCGAATTTTTCGCGCACGATGTCGATCATTTCCTCTTTCAGAATCATCACCACGCGGTCAAAGCCCGCCTGCATGGCGTCATAGACCGAGTACTCCATCAGGCATTCGTCATTCGGACCGACGCAGGATATCTGCTTGTTTCCTCCAAAGCGGCTTCCGAGTCCCGCCGCAAGAACTACCAGTGTTGCGTGCATCATGTAATCTCCTTTTTCTGTTACTGTACTGTCGCCGTGCAAGGGGCTTATGCGCGCTTCGGCGCGGCGCTTCGGTCGCGCAGCATTCCGAGCAGAGTCTCCTCGTCGATGATCGGAACCCCGAGGTTCTGCGCCTTTGTCAGCTTGCTTCCCGCGCTCTCCCCCGCCACCACAAACGAGGTGCGCGACGAAACCGAGCCTGCGGTCTTCCCCCCCGCCGCCTTGATGCGGTCGGAGGCTTCGTCCCGGGTGAGCGTCGGGAGCGTTCCCGTCAGCACAAAGGTCAGCCCCGCAAAGAAGTCATCCTTCGGCATTCCGACGGGAGAGGTCAGCAGACCCGCCTCGGTCAGCCGTTCGCACAGTTCGCGGTTCTGCGGGTGCGAGAAGAAGTTGACCACGCAGTCTGCCGTCACCTCGCCGAAGTCGGGCAGTTCCACAAGTTCCTCTTTGGTTGCCGCCATACAAGCCGCAAGCGAGCCGAAGTGCTGTGCCAGCGCTTCGGCGGCAACCTCGCCGACATTGCGGATGCCGAGCGCGTAGATCAGGCGTTCCAGTCCCGCGCTCTTGGAGCGTTCGATCGCTTCCAGCAGATTGGAGGCAGACTTCTCGCCCATACGCTCCATGCCGGTCAGTTCCTCACGGTTCAGGCGGTAAAGGTCTGCCGCGTCCTCAATCAGGCGGTTCCGCAGGAGCGATTCCACCAGTTGCGGTCCGAGCCCGTCGATGTTCATAGCGTCTTTGGAAGCGAAATGCTCGATCCCGCGCGACAGCTGTGCGGGGCATTTGCTGTTGGTGCATCGGGTTGCCGCGCCCTCGTCCTCGTCATAAAAGACCGGTTCTCCGCAGGACGGACAGACCGTCGGCATCCGGAAAACCTTTTCGTTCCCGTTCCGGAGTTCGGGATGGGACTTTACCACCTCGGGAATGATGTCCCCCGCCTTTCTCAGCGTGACGATATCCCCGATGCGGATATCCCGCTCGCGGATCAGCTCGGCATTATGGAGCGTGGCGCGGCTGACCGTTGTTCCCGCCAGTCGCACGGGGGTCAGGACTGCGGTCGGGGTCAGAACGCCCGTGCGACCTACGGCAATTTCGATATCCTCCAGTTTGGTTTCCTTTTCCTCGGGCGGAAATTTATACGCCACCGCCCATTTCGGGGTGTTCGTTCCCTCGCCCATGCGGCGGCGGTCGGCAAGACCGTCCAGTTTGATGACCACGCCGTCGATGTCATAGGCAAGCGTCGTGCGCGCCTCTCCCAGTTTGCGGATATGCGCGAAGATTTCCTCCGCCGTGCGCGCAAGAGTGCGGAATTCCAGCGTATGGAAGCCCAGTTCCTGCAGGCGGTCAAGGGTTTCGGTATGGGAAGACGGCGCGTGACCGTCTGTCCACAGGTTTCCCTCCTGAAAATTGAATACGAAAATATCCAGTCCGCGCGCCGCAGTGACTGCGGGATCCAGTTGGCGGAGCGACCCCGCGGCGGCGTTTCGCGGGTTGGCAAAGAGCGCCTGCCCTTCCTCCTCGCGCGCGGCATTGAGCTTTTCAAACTTTCCGCGCGGCATATAGACCTCGCCACGCACGGTCAGGGTCAGCGCCTCGGGCAGGGTCAGG
>CAKSUH010000263.1 GCA_934500855.1 uncultured Eubacteriales bacterium | reverse complement strand
GCGCTATATTTACCGCCTGCGCGAGGTACAGGACAGGGTGTCCGACCGCATTCTGATCGTTCCGCGCATCTATACCAACAAGCCCCGCACAACGGGAGACGGTTACAAAGGGATGCTCCATCAGCCCGACCCCGAATCCGAGCCGGATCTTTTGCGCGGTCTGGTCTCCATCCGCAAGCTGCATATGCGCGCGATTGCCGAAACGGGCTTCGGCTGCGCGGACGAGATGCTGTACCCCGAAAACCACCGCTATCTTTCGGATCTGCTGGCATATGTCGCGGTCGGCGCGCGTTCGGTGGAAGATCAGCAGCACCGCATGACCGCAAGCGGATTGGATATTCCGGTCGGCATGAAGAATCCGACGGGCGGAGACATCACGGTGATGATGAACTCCATTACCGCCGCTCAGCATCCGCATATGTTCCTCTATCGCGGGTGGGAGGTGCGGAGCGAAGGAAACCCGTATGCACACGCAATCCTGCGCGGCTATGTCAACAAGCACGGGCAGTCGCTTCCGAACTACCATTACGAGGACCTGATCCATCTGGCACAGTCCTACGAGGCAAGCGGACTTTCCAATCCTGCGGTTGTGGTGGACACCAACCATGCCAATTCGGGCAAGCAGTATCTCGAACAGCCGAGAATCGCCAAGGAGATCCTGCATTCCCGCCGCTGCTCTCCGGAAGTGCGCCGATTGGTCAAGGGACTGATGATCGAAAGCTATCTGGAGGACGGCGCGCAGAAAATCGGCGCGGAGAATTTTGTCCCGGGCAAATCCATCACCGATCCCTGCCTCGGCTGGGAAAAGACCGAACGGCTGATTTTTGAGCTTGCGGAGCAGTGCTGAAACGGCAACGGGCAGGCAGAATCCGCTTTGAAAAAAATCCTCCTGCGGCAACTATATGTTGTAAATAACACTTGACAAAACCACAAGATGTGGTATAATAATATCGTCGTCTCTTCCGGGAGACACAAGATACGGAGAGCCTTTGCGCGAAAACGAAACTTCGCGTATGTCGATATTACAATTGAAGGAGGAAAAAATGAAAGTCATCAAGAGAAACGGGTCCGAGGTCGTATTCGATATTTCCAAAATCATTACCGCGATCACAAAAGCCAATGATGCCGTAGACGAATCCGAACGCATGACGCCCATGCAAATCCGTCGGATCGCGGAAGCGGTCGAACTGAACTGCATCCGCATGAACCGCGCTCCCGGGGTTGAAGAGATTCAGGACCTTGTGGAGAAGCAGATCATGGCGCACGGTGCCTATGAGGTTGCAAAAGTTTATATTACCTATCGGTACACCAGAAACCTTGTGCGCCGTTCCAATACCACCGATGAGCGGATTCTGAGCCTGATTGAATGCTGCAACGAAGAGGCGAAGCAGGAAAACGCGAACAAGAATCCGACCGTCAACAGTGTTCAGCGCGACTATATGGCGGGTGAGGTCAGCCGCGACCTGACCGAGCGTCTGCTCCTGCCGCAGGATATTGTGGACGCGCATCGCGAAGGGATCATTCATTTTCATGATGCCGACTACTATGCCCAACATATGCACAACTGCGATCTGGTCAATCTCGAGGATATGCTCCAGAACGGGACGGTCATTTCGGGAACCATGATCGAGCGCCCGCACAGCTTTTCCACCGCCTGCAACATCGCAACGCAGATCATTGCGCAGGTTGCGAGTAACCAGTACGGCGGGCAGAGCATTTCGCTGACGCATCTGGCGCCTTTCGTGCAGGTCAGCCGCGAGAAGATTGCGAAAATTCTCCGTGAGGAGCTGAACGATGCCGGAGCGGAAATCTCGGAAGAGAAATTCCATAAGATGGTCGAAAGCCGCCTGCGCGAGGAAATCCGCCGCGGCGTGCAGACCATTCAGTATCAGGTTGTCACGCTTCTGACCACAAACGGACAGGCTCCGTTCGTCACGGTCTTTATGTACCTCGGCGAAGCGAAGGACGAGCAGGAAAAGCATGACCTTGCCATCATCATCGAGGAAACTCTGCTTCAGCGTTATCAGGGCGTGAAGAACGAGGAGGGCGTATATGTCACGCCTGCGTTCCCGAAGCTGATCTATGTGTTGGAGGAACAGAACATTCACGAGGATTCGCCGTACTACTATCTGACCAAACTGGCGGCAAAATGCACGGCAAAGCGGATGGTTCCCGACTACATCTCCGAGAAGAAGATGCTGGAACTGAAGGTTGACAAGAACGGGCAGGGTCACTGCTATACCTGCATGGGATGCCGCAGTTTCCTGACGCCGTATGTCGACGAAAACGGAAAGCCGAAGTATTACGGCCGCTTCAATCAGGGCGTTGTGACCCTGAATCTGGTGGATGTTGCGCTGTCGTCTGGCGGAAACATCGAGAAATTCTGGAAGATTTTCGATGAGCGGTTGGAACTGTGCCACAAGGCGCTGATGTGCCGCCATGAAAGACTCAAGGGGACCCTTTCGGACGCGGCTCCGATCCTGTGGCAGTACGGCGCACTGGCAAGACTGAAGAAGGGCGAGCCGATCGACAAACTGCTCTATGGCGGATATTCCACCATCTCTCTGGGCTATGCGGGACTTTACGAGTGCGTGAAGTACATGACCGGCAAGAGCCACACCGACCCGA
>CAKSUH010000262.1 GCA_934500855.1 uncultured Eubacteriales bacterium | reverse complement strand
CCGTCGGGACGATGTGTTGGGGGCTGCGCGGAACGGCATTGACTGCGCGGGCGTTCTCTGGGGCTTCGGTTCCCGCGCCGAGCTGGTCGAAGCAGGGGCAAAATATTTGTTTTCGTCTCCCGCCGACTTGGCGGACAGAATCAAAAAGCGGCATTGAAAAAGGGAATTCCGTCATTCGGGACGGGATTCCCTTTTTCCGACGCTTATCTTTTTGCGCCTTTCTTCCGCACTCCGAAGAGCGCGCCGACAAGCGAGAAGAGCGGGATGAGCGCGTGAAGCAGAATCGCAATTCCGATCGGGTATCCGACTCCTTTTCCGCAGAAAAAGAGGGAAAGCAGAAGCATCAGCGCAAGGAGCAGGCAACCGTTTGCGGGACCGCAAAGCGCGGGCGCGGCGCGGTGGATGCGTCCTGCAATCACGCCGCCGACAAAGGCGGTCAGAAACGCGATCAGGAGCGCAACGGGCTGAATTGCGGGGTCGGGGTCCGGCAGAAAGCAGACCGCGAGCGATGCGGTCAGCAGCATTCCCGCGCCGAACGCAAGGGTCCAAAGAAAGGACCGAAGGACTTTTCGGGCAAAGCCGACCTCCTGCCGCGCGGCGGATTTTGCGCTTTTTTTCGCGTGCGTATGTGACATAACCGTTCTCCTTTCAAACAAAAAACAGACTCCCATGGCATTTCCGTAACCAGAATATGCGATGGGAGCCTGTTTTATGCCTTGGAGCGACGATCAGTCCGCCGCGTCCTCCGCCTTCACATCCACGCGGCTGATGGCGCTTTTGAGAATGCGGATCTTGGTGTTGTCGTGCGAGGTTGCGATAACGCAGGTTTCGTCCTTGATGCTGACAACCTTACCGATGATACCGCCGATGGTGGTTACTTCATCTCCGACGGTCAGAGCGTTGCGCATTTCGTTGTTCTGCTTTTCCTGCTTTTTCTGCGGGCGAATCCCGACAAAATAGAACACGCCCACCATCAGGACCAGCATGACGACCATCGTAATGGTTCCGCCTGCGCCGCTTGAACTTCCTTCCATGAACAGTGCAATTGCGTTGAGCATACTCGTTCCTCCGATTTCAAACATTTCCCTCATTATACTGCACCGGAGCGGCGGATACAATGGACATTTTGTAAATTTTAGCGTTGATGGCGGATTTTTGCGGGCAAACGGATAAAAAAACGGTCGGACCGTTGCATTTTTCGGCTTTTTGTGGTATACTAACGGCAGAAATCTTTTGGAGGACAGTATGAAACAGCCATATCTGGAATGCGGTAAGATTATCAACCTGCACGGCTTTCGCGGCGCGGTTAAAATGGAGTCCTATTGCGACAGCCCGAGTGTGTTGGCACACCTCGGAACGCTCCGGATCCGCGAAAAGGACGGCTTTCGTCCCATTCGGGTTCTGCGCGCCTCGGTGTTCCGGCAGTTCGTCATTGCCGAGCTGGAGGGCGTGGAGAGCGAGGACGCGGCAAACAGACTGCGCGGCGTGACGGTCTATGCCGCGCGGGAGGATCTGCCGCTGAAAGAGGGCGCATTCTTCATTGCGGACCTCATCGGCACACCCGTTCGCCATGCCGATACGGGCGAATCCATCGGCACACTGACCGATGTGACCACGGGCGCAACGGCGGATCTTTACACCGTGACCCTTGCGGGCGGCGGACAGGCGCTGATTCCCGCTGTTCCCGCATTCGTTGTTCGGACCGATCCCGACGATGCGATTTACATCCGCCCGATTCCCGGGTTGCTGGGTGAGGAGGCGGACAAATGATGCGCTTTGACATCATGACGCTGTTTCCCGACCTTGTGGAAACGGTTCTGTCGGAGAGCGTCATCGGGCGCGCGCAGAAAAACGGCGCAATCGCCGTGCGGGTTCACAACATCCGCGACTATGCCGAGGATAAGCACAACCGCGTGGACGACACGCCCTACGGCGGCGGAAAGGGGATGCTGATGATGGCGCCCCCCATCTGGCGGTGCTACCAAGGGGTTCTGCGCCGACAGGAGGAAGAGGGGCTGGAGGACCTGCGGCGGCGGGTGATCTATCTCTCTCCTGCAGGACAGGTTCTGACTCAGAAGCGCGCGGAGGGACTGGCGCGCGACTGCAACAACCTGATTCTGCTTTGCGGACACTATGAGGGGGTCGACAGCCGCATCGTGGACGAAATTGTGGACGAGGAAATCTCCATCGGTGATTTCGTCCTGACGGGAGGGGAGATTCCCGCCTGCATCCTGACCGACTGCGTGGCGCGGCTGGTTCCCGGCGTGCTTGCGGACGCGGAATGCTATGAAAAGGAGAGTATTTCCTCGGGGCTTCTGGAGTACCCGCAGTACACCCGCCCGTATGAATACCACGGGGTGAAAGTGCCTGATGTGCTGATTTCGGGACATCACGAAAACATCGACCGTTGGCGGCGCGAGCAGGCGGAACAGCGCACCCGCGAGCGCAGACCGGATTTGCTGAAATAGCCGCAGATGACGGATGATGGCTTTGCTCAAGCGAATGTAAACCGGAGGGGAAAAGATAATAGCCGTAATGGTTGGGTAAAAATTATCCCCTCATCAGTCGCTCACGCGACAGCTTCCCCCGAGGGGGAAGCCTGTTTTACGCGGTGCGTAACCGCAAAAG
>CAKSUH010000261.1 GCA_934500855.1 uncultured Eubacteriales bacterium | reverse complement strand
TGAAGGTTCTTAGGAAACTTCTTTTAAGAAGTTTCCTAAGTAGGGTGCGGGGCAACGCCCCGCGACCTTTACACCCCCTCTTTCGCATGAACCAGCGACACAATGACCTCGTGGCGCGGGGTGGGGATGTGGTATTTTTGACCGAGACGGACAACCGCCCCGTTGATGAAGTCGATTTCGGTCCGCCGCTTCCGTTCGAGGTCCTGACACATCGAGGCTTTTCCGGTAGAAAGCGTTTCCGCTGTCTGAAGGAGCGCGGAAAAGACGGATGATGCGTCAAACCGCTCGCCGTCCGCCGCCGCAACCGCAACCGCTTCATCGATCAGGGCGCGGGCAAGTTCCCGCAGATTCGGGTCGGTTGCAATCGCACCGATGGGGGTGTCGGTCAGCGCCGTCAGCGGGTTGGCGGTCATATTCACAAACAGCTTTTCCCAAAGCAGATGCTTTACGCTGTCAACAACATCCGCTTCAAGACCGCAACTGTTAAAGAGGGACGCCGCCGTTTCCGCCGCCGCGCGGTTGCCTGTGGGGGAACCGATATGCGTTATGCCGGATCCCGAATGGTAGATGACGCCTGCCTCGCGTGTGACGCAGTTGTGCTTGGTTGTGCCGAGCAGAATGCGCTCGGGTGCCGCAAAATCCCGCATGATTTCCTCGTTGCCCATGCCGTTTTGCAGGGAGAGCAGGAGCGTTTCGGGACCGATCAGCGCACGGTTTGCTTCCAGAGCCGCCCGGCTGTAGAGGTCCTTGACAAAGAGAATTACCAACGCATAGTTGCCGTTGTCGCAGTCGCCCGACAGGCGTGCCGTGACCTTGCAGCGGCGCTCCTGCCCGTCAGGCTCGGTACAAAGAATTCCGTGCGTGTTGATGGCGTCTACAACCGCAGGCGCGGCGTCAAACAGTGTGACATCACAGCGTGACGAGAGAATGCCGCCGTAGAGACATCCCATCGCACCCGCACCGATTATTGCTGTTTTCATTCTGCGCCTCCTCAGTCCACCTGCACCAGCCAGCCGTCCGGCGCGGGAAGTTCGCCGTGTTGGATCGCAAGCAGGGTGGTATACAGACGGCGGATCGCCGAGCCTCCTTCTGGGGCGCCGAAGTGATACTCGGTTCCGTGGTCGTCAATCGTTCCGACAGGGGAGATGACTGCCGCCGTGCCGCATAAGCCGCATTCGACAAAGTCCCCGATCTCATCCAGACGGATCGGCCGCTCTTCGGCGGGAATATGCAGATAATGCTCTGCCACATAAAGAAGCGATCGCCGCGTGATGGAGGGGAGAATCGTGGGGGACTGCGGTGTAACAAGTCCGCCGTCTTTTGTGATAAAGATCACATTTGCGCCGCCCGTTTCCTCCACATAGGTTCGTGTAGCCGAATCGACATACAGATTTTCGTCATACCCGTGCGCGTGTGCGTCGGCAATGGCGTAAAGGCTCATGGCGTAGTTCAAGCCTGCCTTGATATGACCCGTCCCGCGCGGAGCGGCACGGTCGAAGTCGGAGATGCGGATGCGGAGCGGTCGGACCCCGCCCGCAAAATAGGAGCCGACAGGAGACGCAAACAGGCGAAACTGGAACTCGGTTGCGGGTTTGACCCCCAACACCGCGTTGGTTCCGAACACATAGGGGCGAAGGTAGAGCGACCCGCCGCTCTCAAGTGAGGGAATCGCGTCACGGTTGGCGTGTACCACCTGCCGCACCGCATCCTCAAACATCCCATCGGGCAGGGGCGGAATCATCATCCGCTCGCAGGAATCGTGCAGGCGCGCGGCGTTGAGATTGGGACGGAAGCAGACCGTGTGCCCGTCGGGTGTGCGATAAGCCTTCAAGCCTTCAAAGCAGGTCTGCGCGTATTGAAGCACGCAGGCGGATTCATTCAGCACCACATTGGGGTCGGTTGTCAGATGACCCGTTTCCCATGCGCCGTTTCTGTAGAGCGCAACATACCGTGCGGCAGTTTCACGGTAAGCAAAGCCCGATACCGTTTTATTGTTTTCTTCCATAAAAAGACCCTCCGGAAATCAAAAAGAGGTGTCCGCGCCGCGCGCAAGACACCGTTGCCTTACTGCTATATTATACACGCAGGAAGGCGTTTTGTCAAGAGATATTTCTGTGTCAAAATGCAAGAAATTCCGCTTCGTATAGCAGAATCAGATGCTTTTTTGACGAAAAAACAAAATCTTTTATCCCGTATGAATCATTCCGGGACGAAAGTTGCAGAAACGGAAGTCAAAGCAGCGTGTACGGAAGTCCCGCAAGACCCGTTTCGCGGAAGTCGCGCGGGTTGTGGCGGATGATGTAGTCGATGTAGGAGGCAACCTCAAGCGCCGTGAGATAGTACCCCTCGGTGTTGAGATGTCCGCCGCCGTAAAAGCGCTCCTTGAATGCTTTGTCGTAAACGGGACCGTATTGCCTCAGGTCGATGACATAGCTGTTTCCGAAGAATTCGGCAAATTCGTACATCAGCTTGGCGTGCGCGTCTCCCTTGGCTTGGTGTTCGGGGGAGTTGTCCTCACGCGGCATGGTCAGGTAGAAGACTTTTGCCTGCGGTTGAATCGAGCGCAGGCGCAGGATGAGCTGACCGAGATACCCCGCAAGCGTGGGCGCGCTCTCCTCCGGTTTGTCCGTGTTGATGTCCGCAACC
>CAKSUH010000260.1 GCA_934500855.1 uncultured Eubacteriales bacterium | reverse complement strand
GGTGGGGAATCGGCGGAGGTTCGGAGCTGTCAAAGGGGAACACCTCGTTTGATGGGTTCTTTGACGGCAACGGTCACGCAATCTACAATCTGGCGCTTCGGGAGGAAGCCATGTCGGGTTTTTTCTCGTTTCTCGGAGACGGAGCCGTGGTGAAAGACCTTGTGATTGCATCCGGGACCGTAAAGACAACTTCCAAATATCGGTATGCGGGGATTCTTGCGGGATTCGCGGAAAAAGGAGCGGTTATCGAAAACTGTTCCGTTTGTGTGGAGATGACGGAAGTCCGCCCGGAGCCGTGGACCGTCGGAATCATCGGAGGCGCGGGCAATCCCGCGAAACTGAACAAGGAGTGCGATTTCAGCGGTGTCACGCGCGGCGGCGAACCGTATGCGGTTGCGGAGATCGGATATGCGCGATCCGGGAAGTCGGATTGACCGGAATCCGACGCGATACGGACGAAAATCGGGCCTGACGCACGAAAAAATTCGGTTTAAGACTTGACAAACAGGGAAAGATGTGATACAATACCCTTTGAACGGCTGTGACGAAGAAGCCGCGGGACGGAATGCCGCAGAGAGTGCGCGGAAGGTGCGAGCGCATGACAGGAGGTCCCCACAGGGTATCGCTTCCGAGCCGACAGGGTGAAACCGCTGAGCGAGTGCATTGCGGGAGTAATTTTGTCCGTGTTGTCGCGTTAAGGCGAGAGGTTGAAGGACCTATGAGGGTGTCCATATTGGACAAACATGAGTGGTACCGCGGAAATTTCCGTCTCATGGCATGATGCCGTGAGACGGTTTTTGTTTGTAAAAAATCCATTTAGGAGTGAAGAATATGGCAAAGGATTACACAAGCACACTGAATCTGCCCGTCACCGATTTCCCCATGCGGGCGGGACTGCCGCAGAGAGAGCCGGAAATGCAGAAGTACTGGGACTCCATCGACCTGTACAACCTCATGCAGGAGAACGGCAAGGGCAAGCCGCTGTTCATGCTGCATGACGGACCGCCCTTCTCGAACGGTAACATTCACATGGGCACTGCGATGAACAAGATCCTCAAGGATTTCATCAACAAGTCCAAGATGATGATGGGTTATCGCGTTTCTTATATCCCCGGTTGGGATAACCACGGAATGCCGATTGAATCCGCCATCATCAAGCAGAACAAACTGGACCGCAAGAAGATGTCGATTCCCGAATTCCGCGAAGCCTGCCATAAGTTTGCGCAGGATTTTGTCAACCGCCAGAGAGAGCAGTTCAGGCGCCTTGGCGTCAGCGGCGATTGGGAGCATCCGTATCTGACCATGAACCGCTCGTTCGAAAGCAGGGAAGTCAGAGTCTTTGGCGAGATGTACAAGCGCGGGTATATCTACAAGGGCATGAAGCCGGTTTACTGGTGCCCGCATGACGAGACCGCATTGGCGGAAGCCGAAATCGAATATCGGACCGACGAATGCACCTCGGTCTATGTCAAGTTCCGCGTCAAGGATGACAGGCAAAAGCTTGCGGGGCTTTGTGACCCGAGCAAGACCTATTTCATCATCTGGACCACAACGACCTGGACGCTGCCCGGCAACCAAGCCATTGCGCTCAGCCCGACGGATGACTATGTTCTGGTGCGTGCCGACAACGGCGAGTGCTATCTCATAGCCGACGCGCTTTGCGAAAAGACCATGCAGGCGGGCAAAATCGGCAGTTACGAGAAGCTGGCAACCTTCAAGGGACAGGACCTTGAATACATGACCGCACAGCACCCGTTCCTTGACCGTGACTCTCTGGTTGTGACCGCCGATTATGTCACGATGGACAGCGGTACCGGCTGCGTCCACACGGCGGGCGGCTTCGGTGCAGACGACCATGTGACCTGCCGCCGCTACAACCTGCCGGATCTCGTTCCCGTGGATGACCGCGGCTATCAGACCGCCGATGCAGGCAAATTTGCGGGGATGTACTACGAGAAGTCGAACGAAGCGATTTTCGAGGATATGCAGGAGAGCGGCGCGCTGTTCGCATTCGAGAAGTTCAGCCATGAGTACCCGCACTGTTGGAGATGCAAGAACCCGATCATCTTCCGTTCCACGCCGCAGTGGTTCTGCTCGGTGGATGCGTTCAAGGACGAGGCGGTCAAAGCGTGCGAAAATGTGCAGTGGCTTCCCGAATGGGGCGGCGAGCGGATCAAGCAGATGGTGCGTGACCGCGCCGACTGGTGCATTTCGCGTCAGCGCCATTGGGGTCTGCCGATTCCCGTGTTCTACTGCGCCGACTGCGGCAAGCCGGTTGTAACCGACGAGACGATTGAAGCCGTATCGCGCGCTTTTGCCGAAAGCGGTTCCAATGTCTGGTACGAAAAGGAAGCGTCGGATCTTCTGCCGGAAGGCTTTGCCTGCCCGCATTGCGGCGGCAGGTCCTTTACCAAAGAGACCGACACACTGGACGGTTGGTTTGACTCCGGTTCGTCGCACTTTGCGGTTCTGCACGACAACCCGGACCTGAAATGGCCTGCCGACCTCTACCTTGAGGGGGCGGATCAGTATCGCGGTTGGTTCCAGTCCTCGCTCCTGACGGCTGTCGGTGCGGGCAAGGAGCCGATTGCTCCCTACAAAACGGTTCTGACCCACGGTTGGGTTGTGGACGGAGAAGGAAAGGCGATGCAC
>CAKSUH010000259.1 GCA_934500855.1 uncultured Eubacteriales bacterium | reverse complement strand
GCGTTCTTTCGTCTGCGCACGGGCGGTTTTGTCGCCTCATAGCTGACATCGGCAAGAAATTCGACGGTGCGGTCCTCCGCCTCCGCAAGCAGGACCGAGACCCAGTGCAGTTTGTTCATGTGATAGGCGGGGTAAACACCGTCCGCCCTGCCGAACGAGCCGAACATTTCAACGGGCAGCTTCAGATTCACAATATCGGTCATCTCGTCGCTGTCAAGACCGAGCCGTCTCTTCGACACCCGCATCACAATGGCAAACCACTTGCGGTTGCTCTTATGGCGCAGTACCGCCGTTTCAAAATCCGCTTCAAACGGGTAGTCCGGCTCCGTTCCGAGCGTTGACCCGCAAAAAGCAAGAAACGATTCCCTTGTCATCTCTCCTACCGCCCTCCGTTCGGTTCTGTCCCTTTTCCCCTTTTTTGCCGCTCCGTCAGAACCCCGTTCGGTCAAACCGACGGTCCAGTGCGGATTTGGTAAGCTCCATTGCAACGGGTCTGCCGTGCGGGCAGAAGGTGATTTCCGGCAGTTCCATCAGCTTTTTCACGATCCACTCGATATGCTCCGACGCATAGATCCGCCCTGCCTTGATCGCCGCCTTGCACGCCGCCTGATAGAGCGCTTTTTCAAACAGGATGTCCCGCGTCAGCTTCACATTTCCCGTGTTGTCCAGAAGCCGTCCCGCCATGGTCCCCAGCATATCTCCCACGGCGTTCGGCTCCACGCCCTCCGGAATTCCGTCCGCAGAGACGGTATTCCTTGCGTAGTGCAGGCGGAATCCGATCTGCGCCAGCTCGGCGTCGAACTGCCGCAGGGCTTCCACCTCTCCCGTTGTCAGCATGACCTCCACGGGAAGCATCAGCATCTGCGACACGGGCTGTGCGCGGTACAGTCCCGCCTTGAGCTGTTCAAACAGAATCCGCTCATGCGCCGCGTGCTGATCGATAATCAGCAGTTTATCCCCCGTTTCCACCAGCACATAGGCGTGAAACGCGTCTCCGATGATCCGATATTCCCTTGCGGGGACCGCCCGATTCTCCGCTTCCGGCTCGCTCTGCCGCGCTTCGGGGTCCGCAGGCTTCCCCATCTCTTCCGCCATGACCTGCGCCGCTTTCGTCGGGTGCGGTTCCGTTTCTTCCTGCGGTTGCGTTGTCTGTGGTTGCGTTGTCTGCGGTTGCGATTTCGTTTGCTGTACGGTCTGCGGCTGTGCCGTCAGCCTTCCTCCGCCCGTGACCATGTTCCGATACTCCTCCGCCGTCACCCTTGCGGGCGGAGCGTTTTGCGGGCGCTCCCCCTGCGGGCGCGGGTCGGGCTGCGGCTGCGTCCTTCCGCCGAGATCATAGGAGAGCTGCCGCCTTGCAAGCGCTTCCGGGCGCTCGTTTTCAACCGGAACCGTCGCCGCCGAGACCTTGCCCCCCGGGAACGCAAACGGGTTTCGCATTGAGGGCATTCCTCCCGGGGCGCGGTCCGACGCGGCTCCCTCCAGCCGGATGGTCGGGCGCGTGACATTGCTTTCCAGCGTTGTGCGGACAGCGTAATAGACCGCATCGAAAATCGCCTTCTCGTTGGAGAATTTGACCTCCAGTTTTGCGGGGTGAACATTGACATCCACTCTTGCGGGGCTGACCGTAACGAACAGCACGCAACACGGGAACTTCTCGGGCGGCATATAGGAGGTGTACGCCTGCTCCAGCGCCGCCATAACGGTCTTGCTCTTGACATACCGCCCGTTGACAAAGAAGTTTTCGCCCGCTCGGGTCGCCTTGTAGTTGTCGGTCCTGCCGATGAAGCCGCTGACCTCGATTCCGTCCTCCTCCGCTTTGACCTCAAGCAGGCGATTGGCAAAATCCCGCCCGAACAGCGCGTAGATCGCGCTCCGCAGGTTCCCGTCCCCCGCCGTTTCCAGCTTCACATTCCCGTCTGCGATCAGTCGGACCGCGATCTGCGGATTGGAAAGCGCAATCTTCTCCACATAGGTGGTCACCGCCATGGTTTCGGTCACATCCTTTTTCAGGAACTTCCGCCGCGCGGGGACATTGGCAAACAGGTTTTCGACCATTACCGTGGTCCCCACCGAGCATCCCTGCTCCGTGACCGTGACATTCTCGCCGCCGTGCGCCTCCAGCATCGCGCCGAACTGCGCGTCCTTTGTCCGCGACAGAATCCGCAGGTCCGAAACCGACGCGATTGCCGCCAGTGCTTCGCCGCGGAAACCGAGCGTTGCAATGCCGTCCAGATCCGCCGCGCTCCTGATCTTACTGGTTGCGTGTCTGCGGATCGCTACGGGCAGATCCTCCGGCGGCATACCGCACCCGTTGTCGGTCACCCGCATCAGCGTGATGCCCCCGTGCAGGATTTCCACCGTGATGCTCGTTGCGCCTGCGTCAATTGCGTTCTCCATCAGCTCTTTGATGACCGACGCGGGTCTGTCCACAACCTCCCCCGCCGCAATCAGGTTCGCAACCGCAAACGACAATACATTGATCTTTCCCATGTTTCTCTCTTTCTGTTAAGACCTTGTTAAGACCTTGGGGCGTTGCCCCAAACCCCACTTAGGAAACTTCTTGAAAGAAGTTTCCTAAGAACCTTCAAGAACTTTAACCAAGGGGGATTTTGCCCCTATGTTTTGGCGGTGCTGTTTTTTGTAGCCGTTTATGCGCTACGCGTTCCGGGTAGACC
>CAKSUH010000258.1 GCA_934500855.1 uncultured Eubacteriales bacterium | reverse complement strand
TCACAAAGGTCTGCTCGGCGGGCAGGGGTGCGGATTTCTCCTCATGCGGGACGGCATCCGTTTGCGGACCCTGACCGAGGGCGGCAGCGGCGTGGATTCGGTCCCGGAGGAAATGCCGGAGGACCCGCCCGAGCGCTACGAGGCGGGCACGCTCTCAACGCCCGCGATTGCGGGGCTTCTGGCGGGCGTGCAATATATTCGGCAGGTCGGACTTGACCGCATCAGCGCCCATCTCTCGGGTTGGAACCGCCGCTTGCGGGAGCGTTTGGAGACGGATGCACGCGTGGAGATCCTGACGCCCGAAACGGACGGCGCAATCCTGTTGTTCCGCATGGCGGGAATCCCTTCCGAGCGGATCGGAGCCGAACTGAACCGTCACGGCATCTGCGTTCGCGCGGGACTTCACTGCGCGCCGCTTGCGCACCAAACGCTCGGGACCTTCCCCGACGGCGCCGTCCGCGTCAGTCCCGGCATCTTCACCCGCCCCGCCGAAGCCGACGCGTTTTGGCAGGTCATAAAGGATGTATAGGATGCGCCCGATGGGTGCCAAAGAACTTTCATCACACTTTCAAAAGTGCAAACAAAGAGCTTTTTAATTTAAGGAAACACCGCGTAATTTATGCAAGTAGTTGCACCAATTGTGAGTTACGCGGGTGTTGCCTTAAAAAAACAGAGGCACGATGTTCGCTCCCCCCTTATAATGCTTTGAAAGTTCTTGAAGGGGTTTGGGGGAACTTCTTTCAAGAAGTTCCCCCAACGCATCCCCGCATCCTCGCAACCCCATGTCAGTGAACAAGGAGCGGCATCGAAACCAGCATATTCTCAAGAAAAATACCGTAGCCGGAGGTCGGGTCGTTGATAAGAACATGGGTCACGGCACCGACCAGCTTTCCGTTCTGGATGATCGGAGACCCCGACATTCCCTGCACGATCCCGCCGGATGCCGCCAGAAGCGCGGGATCGGTGATCTTCACGCTGAAACACTTCGAGCCGGTCGCGGAACGGTCAATGTTGGATAGTTCCACCCGATAGCGCCCGATTTTGTTGCTGTCCAGCGTGCAGAAAATCTCGGCACTCCCCTCTTTTACATCATTCCGAAGCCCGACGGGAAGCGCGTCGGTCGGCGCCTGCGGCGGGTCGCTGAATACACCCCAAACCCCACAGCCGGAGTTCCCGAGCAAAGCCCCCGTCTTACCGGGATTGAAATACCCTTTCAACTCCCCCGGTGCGCCGACCGCCCCCTTGACCACCGAGCTGATGGTCACATCCGAAACCGTCCCGCGCCGCATGGCAATCAGCTCGCCCGAGTCTGCGTCGCAGATTCCGTGACCCAAGCCCGCAAATGCCCCCGTTTCGGGGATGATGAAGGTCACCGTCCCGATTCCTGCGCCGCTGTCGCGCACCCAGATACCGGTTTTATAACGGGACTCCGCCGCACACCAGACAGGCGTCAGCCGAACCTCGATTTCCGAACCGTTCCGGCGGCAGAGCAAGACCAACTCCCGCCCGTTGCAATGCTCGATCTTCTCGGTCAGTGCCGATGCACCGCTGATCGGCTCTCCTCCGACCTTCAGAATCACATCCCGCAACTTCAGACCCGCAGTCGTAGCCGGATTGACCTTCTTTCCGTTCTGCTCAAAATCGCAAAAGCCAACCACCGTGACCCCCTCCGTCAAAAAGCGAACGCCAAACGGCATTCCCCCCGGCAAAAGGGACAGGTTTTCCGCTTCGTCCGCACCGATACAGGCAAGAGGTCCGGCAGTCTGCACCGAGGGACCTGCGGCACAGGGAACCGATTTCCCGACGGCAACGGACCCAAAAGCCATAACGGCAGGTTGACTGAGCATTTCATATCCTTCCTGCGGTGCCCCCTGCCAAGCGCCCGCAGGGACGCAGGAAAGCAACGCGCCCACCGAAAGGAGCAGGCACCACAGGAGCTTCCGAATCACTTTTTTCATTCCGATCACATTCCTTTTCTGAGGCACACCGCGCTCTCACGGCTCACGCCCGGTTTACGGCACGCTTGCTGCAACGAATCACGGCGTAACCGCAACACCGCACGCTTGCCTGCCGATACTTAATCTGTACCGTTCGGGTGACTTTCATGACTAACAAATTGTATTCGAAAAACCATTTTTTCCGAATCATCATGCCGAAATATGAGCGGAATCCGTGCGGTTAGTGTTTCCGTAATCCACCAAAGCATGCACGGAAAGCGAGAAGCGGAAAAAAATACAAAAAAGCGGCGCCGTCCGCAAGAACGGCACCGCCCCCGTCAGCATCCCGCCGACTGCCCGCCCGCAGTTGCGATGGATTGCAGCACGGAACCTGTGCGATAAAGAATTTTTTCCGCTTTTCGGGACAACCGCCAAAACTTCATCTGACGGCTGTTCCGGACAGCGACAACCCCCGCGCCGAGAATCGCCAGACCACCGGTGGTCCCGAGAATTGTCCACAACAGCTTCTGATTTTTCATAAAACGCCTCCGAAAAAGAAGAAATTACAGACATCAGTATGTGCAAAAAAACGGCGCATATGTATCGACACAGCGTATTTTAGCCGATCAAATGAAATCAGAAACATAAAAAGAAGATTATCCGAAAAAAACAGTGCAAAAAAAAAGAAAAAAAGGGTTGACAAGCGGAGAAAAAAGTGGTATAATAATGAGGTGCCGAAAAGAGGCAACATCTGGG
>CAKSUH010000257.1 GCA_934500855.1 uncultured Eubacteriales bacterium | reverse complement strand
TATCCGGTAGCGGAGAGAGACGATAGTCGTCCGCATTTCGCTGGCGGAATGCGGCTCGGGAGCAGCCGGAATTCGTAGTTTCTATACGGCTACAGAAGAATTAGACCCACAAAAAAGAGGGGGAAAATCCCCCCTTAGGTTAAGGTCTTGAGGGTTCTTAGGGGACTTCTCCTTAAGAAGTCCCCTAAGCGGGGTTCGGGGCGGCGCCCCGAGACCTTTTTCCTCAGGACAAGCTGTCGATCAGCGAGCAGAGATTGTATACCTCGTGCTCGGCATCCCGCCACCAGTCCATGCTCCAGATGCGCTTGATGCGCCAGCCGCGGGATTCCAGATATTTTCTGCGGTGGTAGTCGCGTTCACGGGCGGAGCGCGAGAGGCTGTAGAGCTTTCCGTCGCACTCGATACCGAGAACATACTTGCCTTCCCGACTGACCGCGATGTCGATGCGGTAGCCGCCGATACCGACCTGCGTGTCGATTTCGTAGCCCTTCGCGCGGAGCGCGTCGGCAACCTTCTGCGCAAACGCCGTTTCGATGGGGGCGGGCATAATCCCGTAGGTCTCGCCGAAGGAGTGCAGAATGCGCTCGATCTGCGCCGTGTCCCCGTCGCTGACCGCGAACGCGTATTCCAGATAGCGCTTCAGGATCACGGGTCCCTCGTTCTTTGCGTCGTCCAAGGACAGCTCGTTCGGGCGGAAGGAGGTGACAATGTGAATCTTCTTGCGCGCACGGCTGACCGCAACATTCAGGCGGTTTTCGCCGCCCTTCTGGTTCAGCCAACCGAAGTTGTGCATCAGCCTGCCTGCGGAATTCTTCGCGTAGCCGATGGAGAACATGATCACATCGCGCTCATCTCCCTGCACGCTCTCAATGTTCTTGACGAACAGACCCGTGTCCTCGCCGTTGTCCTTGCGGCTCATTTCCGAGCGGATTGCCGCGCCGAAAGCGGGATCGCGGAGCGATTCCTCGTCAATCACATCGTAGATCATGTCGCGCTGGGACGCGTTGAAGGAAATAATCCCGATGGTTTCGTTGTTCTGCCGTGTTGCAAAGAACTCTTTGATGAGCGTGACCACCTGTTCGGCTTCCTTGCGGTTGGCGCGGGCGGTCCATGTCGCACCCTGTACCAGATGCACCTCAATCGGCGGCTTTTCGGGCTTGTCGGTGTTGGGGGCAACGAACAGCCGCCCCTTGTAGAACGCATAGTTGGAGAAGTCGATCAGCTCCTCATAATGCGAGCGATAGTGCGTGTTCAGAAGAATATCGGGATAGCGGAAGCGGGCAAGGTCCAGAAGGCTTTCCTCTTCCAAAGCCGCCGAGACTTCCGCGTCCTCGTCCAGAAGATCCTCGTTCAGCTCGATTCTGCCCTCACCGAGGCTGGACGGGCGCAGCTGTTTGTGGTCGCCCGCAATGACGACCTTCTTTGCGCGGACAATCGAGGGGATGCTCTTTTCCACATACAGCTGAGAAGCCTCGTCAAAGATCAGCAGGTCAAACAGCCCGTTCTGTTGCGGGAGCACCTCGGAAACCGTTTCGGGCGTCATCAGCCAGACCTTGATTCCCTTGAACAGCTCGAAATCAAACTTCTGCACGAATTTTGCCACGCTCGGACGGCGGCGGCTCTCGATCGCGCGGTTGATCTCGCCCTTGCGCTTGGAGGTGGTGATATATTTCAGATCATTTGCAAGCACGCCCGAAATACGCTGACGGGTCAGCTGCATCTTTTCCTCAATGGACTTCTCCATCGCCGCAATGATTTTATCAAAGGAGGCGACCTGCGACATCAGTGTGCGGTTCTCCATTTCAAAGCGCTGAATCTGCTCGAAGAGAATGGTGTTGTACAGTTCGTCATTCCACTCGGTCACGGTCCCGCCGCAGATCTTGTGAATCTTTTTCAGCGCCGCGAGATAGGTGTTTTCATGCTCGGTCAGCGACTGCACAATCGGTTTGAGATTGGCGTAGCCTTCGGTGAATTCCTTCAGACTTTGTTTTACCGCTTCGGGCTGTTCCGTCATCAGGCGCAGAACATAGGAGCCGCCTTTGATAAAGTAGTCCTTCGTTGCCTGCGCAATGTCCTTGGAAAGGCGGGAGCGGGACGCCTGCCGCTTCAGGAAGGGGAGGTTCCGCCATTCGTCCACCTTGAGAATCATTTCGTCGATCGAATCCGAGAACAGAATCAGGTCGTAGTTGGAAAGGTCGTCCCGCATTTTGAGGAACCACGGGTAGCGCTCGATGGTCAGCTGATAGTGGTCAAGACTTCCCGTCAGCTGTCCGTTGGAGAACTTCTTGTGAATTTCCGACACCTCATCGTATTTCAGACTCAGAAGCTCCTCTGTCATCAGACTGCGGATGGTGCGGTAGGTTTTGATCTGGTCATGGTTGCCGAGGTTGATGCGGCGGCTTTCCAGATAGAGCCGGTACGGCTCCACGCCGAACGCGCCCGGGGTATACAACTTGTCCGCAATGGTTTCCAGCACCGCAACATTTTCGTCCACCTCACGGGAGACGGCGGTCAGGTCGGGGGCGGAAATCGGGACGCTCGGGTCGGTACTGTAGAGCAGGCGCTCCAGCTGTCCGTAGAACAGGTTCTTGTTGGTCGCGTCGTCCAGCATGACCGCATAGCGCGAGAGGTTGCCCAGACGGGAGTAAACCACATCCAGAGCGGTCTTTTTTTCGGAGACCATCAGCACCGTGC
>CAKSUH010000256.1 GCA_934500855.1 uncultured Eubacteriales bacterium | reverse complement strand
GCCTGCGGGAGACGATTTGCTCTCCTCCCCGCTGATGACCGACTCGCTGAATCTGCTCCGCACCGTTGACAATCCGTACCGCGACCTCCCGCTTTCCGAATACCTGCTGACCCCTGCGGGCGGGTTCTCTCTGGAGGAACT
Source organism: uncultured Eubacteriales bacterium (assembly GCA_934500855.1). Lineage (GTDB taxonomy): Bacteria > Bacillota > Clostridia > Oscillospirales > CAG-272 > UMGS1865. The sequence goes on along the minus strand of CAKSUH010000256.1, from coordinate 2,553 downwards.
CGGCGACATCCGCGCCGCCGCGCCCGACCGTCGCGCACTTTATGACGCAATGTGCGAAGCCGCGGAATCGGAATCGCACCCCTGCCGCGAAAAAGCCTTTGCATTCGTCTCGTGGCTGGAGCACTACCGCACGCTTGCGGCGGTTCAGCCCGCAGACCGTTTTCTGCGCCTGCTCTTCTCCGATCCGCGCCTGTCCCCGCACGCCGCCTCGCCGGAGTTGCGCACGCTGTATGACCGCGCGCGCTCCTATCAGTCGCTTTCATGGTGCGGACTGTACGGGTTTCTCGCCTACTTCACGCGGCTGTGCGACAGCGGAGAGCTTTCGGCGGGCGTTTTCAAAAAAAGCGAGGACGCAGTGACACTGATGACAATCCACAAATCCAAGGGTCTGGAATTTCCCGTTGTGATTCTTGCGGGCTGTGGGTCGCAATTCAGCCGCAAGAGCTTTTCGGAACCGCTCCTGTTCCACAAATCGGTCGGGTGCGCGTCCGCGCTCTTCAACCCCGAAACGGGAGAGAACGAGCCGACGGTTCTGCTGTCGGCTGTCACCGAAGCCATCCGCGAGGAAATCCGCAACCTGTATGTTGCGCTGACCCGTGCGCGCGAGCGGCTGTATGTCACCGGCAGTCTTTCCGGGAAATCCAAAGCGGACAACCTGATGAAAACCGCTTCCCTGATCCGCCACGGCGCGCGATCCTCGATTCTCGGCGCGGGCAGTCGGATGGTCTGGATTCTTGCCGCGCTCCAAAACGGCGGCGGGGACTGCCCGTTCGGGGTCCAGGTTGTACCGCCCGACGAAGCAATCCCGCAAGCCGAGCCGACCGCGAAAGCCGCTTCGGAAAACACCCCTGCGGAAGCGGTCCCGGAGGAACCGACCGCCGAAGCTGCGCCGATCCCCTATCGCTTTGCGGCTCTGCAACAGGTCCCCACCAAAGCGGCGGCGTCCAAACTCTCTCCCGACCTCTTGGACCGCATGACCGACAGCGAGGACGGCGAGGACAACCCCGAAGCGCTTGCGGCGGCAATCGATCTGATGCAATCGCAATCAGCCGATTTTGATACCCTGCTCCGAGACCGTAAAAAGGCAACGCCGACCGAGGTCGGCACCGCGATGCACGCATTTTCGGAGGTTTGCGACTTCCGCTTATGGAAGGAGTACGGTACGGATGCGGAAATTGAACGCCTGTCGCGCGCCGATATCCTGCACGAGCGGACCGTCAGTCTTTTGAACCGCCGTCAGCTGGAGCTGTTCCGGACCGGCGCCCTGATGGATGACATCCTGCAGGCAAAAGAGATCCTGCGGGAGCAGAAATTCGGGCTGAACCTGCCGCTGACCGCGCTGACCCTCCATCCCGAGCGCTTTGCGGAAACGGCGCGTGAAACGGTTTTCGTGCAGGGGTCCATTGACCTGATTCTCGTGATGCCGGACGGTTCGCTGCGCCTGTATGACTACAAGACCGATCGCCTGAGCGACGCGGAGAGTGCCGATCCCTCGGTCCTTTCACACGACCTTTCTCTGCGGCACGGAAATCAGCTTGCCTGCTATGCGCTTGCCGCGCGCGGGCTGTTCGGAAAAGAGCCGGACTTCCTCGGCATCTATTCTTTCCCCCTCGGCGCAGTCATTCCGGTAACCGTGGACCGGCATCGGTTCGGATCATTCGGATAAGGCACTCCCCGAAGTCTTTCCCCATGCAAAAACAAAAAACGAATCGGACGCCGCATGGCATTCCGATTCGTTTTTTCTTTTTGGTTTTACCCCTGCAAGCCCATCAGGACCTCAACCGACTTGGCAATCTGCGGCTTTGCAACATTCAGCCACGCCGTATCTTCGCTGAGATAGCAGCTGCCGATTGCGTGCGTGAGATAAATTGCAGAGGTGTGAATATCCATCACAGGCGTTGCGCCGTTTTCCACGATCATGGAAACGATTTCTTCCACAAAAGGCTCCACCGTCGCAAGTGCGTGTGCGCAAATCGACCAATGGACCGAACGGTGCAGGTTTTCACCGTATTTGTCGCGGAAATCGTTCGCGGCTTCCTGAAGATAGTTGAAGAAACGGAACAGTCCCGTAAACGGATCGGATTTCGCCTCCTCCACCAACTGCTCGAACTGAGGCTTGTACGGCTCCATCAGCCGTTCCAGCACATCGCTGAACAGATCGTCCTTGGTGTTGAAGTAGTAGTAGAAAACACCGACATCGGCACCGACACGCTCCATCACCGCGCGGATTCCCGTTCCGTCGAATCCGTTCTCCAGGAACATTTTACTGCCTACCTCGATGATTCTGTTTTTTGTTCCGCCCTCAAACTTTTGTTTTCTTGCCATAACAAAATCCTCCCCGATTTTCATTACAAAACCGATTATAACACAGTTGTCGAAATCTGTCAACCGTTAAGCAAAAAGCGGCGAAAAAAGTTTACGCTTTTTACCCTCCATTTACAGTCCGTACAAAACAGCAGGGAAAAATCGGATTTTGTTTTCGTAAATTGCGGAAAATCAAAGAACGCCGGGCGCAACCACGCGATGCCAACCGAAGTGACCTGCATATTCCCC
>CAKSUH010000255.1 GCA_934500855.1 uncultured Eubacteriales bacterium | reverse complement strand
GTATCGTCTGACGAAAAATCTGACTGCGCAATTGCACCTTCAGAATTGCGCGGTAATGCCTTAAAAAGCCGCAGAGACATGCGGTATCTGCGGCTTGATTTCGGAGCGATCAGACGGTAGCGGTGCCTTCGGCTTCCTTTGCCTCGGCGGCTTCCTGTGCCTGCTCTGCTTCCTGCTGAGCCAGTGCGGCTTCGTATGCTTCAACGACTGCGGACTCCAACACCCCACGGAACTGCGCATTGATGGGATGTACGATATCCCGATAGGTTTCGTCCGGATTTTTTCTGCTGGGCATTACAATGAAGAACTTGTCCCGCGCGTAGATGACTTTGATGTCGTGGACGGCGAGCTGACCGTCAAATGTGACGGACACGATTGCCTTCATCGGACCTTCGTTGAAGAGTTTTCTGACTTTGATATCGGTGATTTGCATGATGTTGACCTCCTATGGTATCGGACTTTCGGTCCTTTGATGATTATAGTATAAAATATGTTTGTGATAATTATTCAATGGAACGCGGATTTTTTTGTGAATATCCGACCGTCGCCGTGCGCGGGGATATCACAAATCCGTGTGGAAAAAGCGCGAAGCGGCGCATATTCTGGAATGAATCGGAGAATTCCGAAGAAGGGAGACGAACCATGTCTTTGAACAATACGCATCTGGGACCTGTTGGGCTTGGGAGCCTGTTGGGACCCTGCCGCAGGCTGTTTTTCATCGGCATCGGCGGGGTGAGTATGTACGCGCTGGCGCTTCTGACCCTTGCGGAGGGCGTGGAAGTGAGCGGCTCGGACCGAACCGAAAGCGCGCGCCTCGGTCACCTGCGGCAGGCAGGGGCGCGGGTCTTTCCCGGGCATAGCGCGGCGCATCTCGACGGGTGCGACGCGGTGATTTACACCGTTGCCATCGCAGAGGACAATCCCGAGTATCTGGAGGCGAAGCGGCGGGGTCTGCCGCTGATTTCCCGCGCGGATTACCTCGGCTACCTCATGATGCGCTTTTCCAACCGCATCGGCGTATCGGGTATGAACGGCAAGAGCACCACAACGGCGCTCCTTGCGCATATCCTCCTTGCGGGCGGAGATCCGACGGTCATGGGCGGCGCGGAGTCGGTTGAGTTCGGGGATACCTCCTGCAGGATCGGGCAAAAGCGGGAGGAGTTCGTTTTCGAAGCCTGCGAATACAAGGATTCCTTTCTGGACTTCAATCCCACGCTTGCCGTGATCCTCAATGTCGGCATGGACCATGTGGACTATTTCCACAGCATGGAGCAGGTCCGCGCGTCCTTCCGCGCCTTTGCGGAGCGGTCGCTTGCCTGCGGCGGGCGGGCGCTCTGGAACGCGGACGATGGGGAGACGGCGCGCGCCATGCACGACCTGCCGCCCGAATCGTCGGTAACCTTCGGACTGTGCGAAACGGCGGACTTCCGCGCCGCGAATGTGACCGACCGCGCGGGCTTCCGTTCGTTTGACTTCCTTTATAAAGGAAAAAAACTCTGCCGCCTTACGCTGTCACAGCCGGGGGAATTTCAGGTCTATAACGCGCTTGCGGCGGCGTCGGCGGCGTACCTGTGCGGTCGAAGTCCTGCGGAGATTGCGCGGGCGGTTGCGGACTTCCGCGGTATTAGGCGGCGGATGGAGTACCGCGGAAAGCTCGGCGGCGCGACGGTCTATGACGATTACGCGCATCATCCGAGCGCGATTGCGGCAACTTTGGCAGGTGCGCGGGAGTTGGGATATCGGCGGGTTCTCTGCGCCTATCAGCCGCATACCTACAGCCGCACGGCGGGGCTGTTTGAAGAGTTTACGCACGCATTTGACTTGGCGGACGAGGTGTACTTTGCGGAAATCTACGCCGCGCGGGAAACCAACGAGAGCGGCGTTTCCTCGGCGGACTTGGCGCGCGCCATCGGATCGCGGGCGGAGTTCTGCGGAAATGTTGCCGACCTCGCGCGGCGCTTGCCCGAGGTCGTGCGCGATGGGGATCTGCTCCTTGTGATGGGGGCGGGGGACATTGAGAACATGTTCGATACATTGCCGCTGGAAAAGGAGTAAGGAATCTTTCCCTTGCAACAAAAACGAGTATAAAAGGAAACAGATGCCGTTCGGCATCCGTTTCCTTTTGTTATTCAAGGTGCTTTCCGACAAAATTCCCGTAAATAACGCCCGATAAACAAGAATAAGACTAAAACCGATTCCGAATTACACGATTTGGAAAAGATAGAATTTCAGATAGTCGGTTTCGGGAACATTCCAGAGAATCGGGTGGTCGGGGGACTGTTGGCGGGCTTCAATCTGCCGCAGTCCAACGCCTGCGTCCTCGGCGGCGTTGTGGAGCATTTGGCAGAAGTAGGTATTCGTCATGAAGTGCGAGCAGGAGCAGGTGGCAAGATACGAGCCGCGGCGGAGCAACTGCATGGCGCGGCGGTTGATCTCACGGTAGCCCTTGATGGCGTTGCGCAGGGTGTCGCGGCTCTTGGTAAAGGCGGGCGGGTCAAGGATGATGAAATCGTAGCCGTGGTTCTGCGGAAGCGCGGAGAGATAGTCGAATACATCGACGCAAACGAAGTCCATGCGGTCGGAAAGCCCGTTTTGTGCCGCATTTTTCTGCGCAACCGCCAGAGCGTCAGCCGAAATATCCACTGCCGTGACGCGTTCCGCCCCCGCCTGCGCCGCATTGAGCGCAAAGGAGCCGGTGTGGGTGAAGCAGTCCAGA
>CAKSUH010000254.1 GCA_934500855.1 uncultured Eubacteriales bacterium | reverse complement strand
AAGGTCTTGAAGGTTCTTAGGGGACTTCTCCTTAAGAAGTCCCCTAAGCAGGGCTTGGGACAGAGTCCCAAGGTCTTGGTCTTAGTCTTAGCCTCTCCATCACACCCCGCGCGCCTGACGGACGATATCGCCAACACCGTTCAGAACCTCGGTGGGGCGGTACGCGTAGGTCCGCAGAGTCTCGCGCGTGGAAACGCCGGAGAGAACCAGAACCGTCGACATACCCGTTTCCAAGCCCGAAATCACATCGGTATCCATGCGGTCGCCGATCATCACCGCGTCGGCGGAGTGGCAGTTCAACAGGCGTAAGCCTGTCCGCATCATCAACGGATTCGGCTTGCCGCAGAAGTACGCCTGAACCCCCGTTGCCATCTCAATCGGCGCAACCAGCGCGCGGCAGGCGGGCGCAATGCCGATCTCAATCGGTCCCGAAACATCCGAGTTCGCACCGATCAGCTTCGCACCGCCCAGCACCAGATTCGTTGCCTTCGTCAGCGTGTCGAGCGAGTAGGTCCGCCCCTCCCCGACAACCACATAATCGGGGTTGACATCGTTCATCGTGCATCCCGCCTCATACAGCGCGTTGAGCAGACCCGCTTCGCCGATGGCGTAGACCGAGCACCCGGGCGACTGCTCCCGCAGGAACGCGGCGGTGGCAAGCGCACTGGTGTAAAAATGCTCCTCGGGTACATCCAGACCCATTCTGCCGAGCTTCTGGCGCAATTCGCGCGGCGTGTAGCCGCTGTTGTTGGTCAGAAACAGATACTCCTTGTTTTCCTCGTTGAGCCAGTTGATGAAATCCGTAACCCCCGGCAGAATGATATTGCCGTGATAGATCACACCGTCCATGTCGCAGATAAAGCCTTTTTTGCTGTTGAAATCAATATTTCCCATATATCCTCCCGCCGATTCTGTTCTGTTCATCTGTATTATACCACGCGCAAAAGCATTTGTCAAACGGTTTTCCGTACTTTACATAAATTTTACCCGCCTCCTTGACTTCACGCGTCCGTTGTGATAAAATAAAAGAGAAATCAACAAAGGAGGGACCTCGCTTTGCAACAAGAACCCTCGGCGGACCGTCTGACACGCCCTCAAAAAACGATTTTCGTGCAGCGGTCGGAATCGGATCATCGGATTTGCTCCAACGAGCCGATTTCCGTGCAGGAATCGAATGACAACAACACCGCCTACCACAGCCACAATTTTCTGGAATTCGCCTATGTCCGATCGGGCAGTGCCGTTCAATACTTCAACAACCGACCGATTCGGGTCTCGGCGGGCGACTTCTTCATGATCAACTACGGCGAAAAGCATAAGTATTCCCCCGACGGAGACAACCCGTTTACCGTGCTGAATCTGCTGTTCAAACCCGAGTTTCTGGATCCTTCCCTCAAGGGATGCCGCGGCTTCCGCGATCTGGTGGCGTTTTCGGGCATCGGGTGCAACTACTTCAACCTGCTCGCCTCCCCCACGGGCGTGATCTTTCATGACGACAGCGGCGAGGTATCGGAGCTGGTTGAACGCATGAACCGCGAGTATCGGCAGAATCTGCCCAAGCGCCCGGAGCTGTTGCGCGCTTACCTGACCGAACTGTTGATCCTGACCCTGCGGAAAATCTACAATTCCGACAGTCTCGACTGCGACGACCGCATTCTCTGCCCCATTCTCGACTACCTGAACCAGCATTACGGCGAGCCGATCACCCTGCGTGAAATCGGAGAACGGATGGGATACACGCATACATACCTCTCCACACTGTTCTCGCAGAAAATGGGCGTGCCGTTCAACCGCTACCTGCAGAACCTGCGCATTGCCGCCGCCTGCCACCTGCTTGCGGAGACCGAAAAGAGCGTGGAGGAAATCGCCGCGGAATGCGGATACCGTGACCTGAAATTCTTCCGCTCGGTGTTTCGCGCCCGTCTCCGTCTCACGCCATCGGACTTCCGCAAGGCGGCACGAAAAAAATCGACCTTCTGATGCAAAATGCAGAAACCCGACCGAAGCGCCCCTGCTTCGGTCGGGTTCTTTGTTTGCGCGGTTACTCCTGTTTTTGTGCAGGAACACCGCGCTTTTTGTTTTCCTCATCAAATTCCCGCATCAGCGAAAGAATCAACTCCGCCTGACGGTCTGTCAGGGCTTGAAACAGGCGCTCCGCCTCCTCTTCTTTCGGCTCGGGCTTTCCGTCCTCGCGGAAAAACTCGGACAGCGACACGCCAAACGCACGGCAAAGGCTTTCGAGCGTCGTAAGCGACGGTAGCGTCTCGCGGTTGAACATATTGATCATGGTTGATTGCGGCAGATCCGCCTCAACCGAAAGGCGGTACACCGACCACCCGCGCTCCAACCGCATGGAATTGATTTTCTTCAATATATTCATCCCGTGCGCTCCTCTCCCTTTTTTGTTTATTATAACATACAAATGGGCAAATAATACCGTCCGTATGGGTTGACATATTATTACATTTGTGCTATAATAAACTGTGAAAAATCCGGTCTGCGCGAAAGGAGCCTTCACATGAACATTTTCCGTTCTTTCCTTTGGGGCATAGACCTCCTCATCCGCCCCGCAAATTTCATTATCATTCTTTCCAGGCCCAACCCTTACAGGGAGTGACAACGCAAAGAGGCGGCGGTTGCTTGCAACCGCCGCCTCTTTGGCGCGTCTTTACCGAAACACCGTTTCCCCGTCGGCGAGGTAGACCTCCGTCCGCAGGATGCTGTA
>CAKSUH010000253.1 GCA_934500855.1 uncultured Eubacteriales bacterium | reverse complement strand
TTTTGGAGATTTTTAAGAGACTTTTTTCAAAAAGTCTCTTAAATGGGGTTTGGGGCAACGCCCCAAGGTCTTACCCCTCCACCCCCAATACCCGAGAGCGGGCGTAGGCGGCGAGAAGGGGGAGAAGAGGGGGGAGAGCGGAGAAGGCGCGGTTGAAGGCGGGGTAGGGGTAGCGCGCCTCCTGAGCGGCGTAGTCGTGGTCTAAATCGTTGCGAAGAAGGAAGGCGTCCGTTTCACGCGGATCAATGCTGTTGTCGGCATAAAACGCGTCAAGCAGGTCGGCGTGAGAAACAGCTCCGACGGCGCGGAGAAGCGAAGGCAACTCCCACGCGTAAAGACGGAGATCGGAGGTCAGAACGCCGCAAAGCCCGTCCGTCTCCATGTAAAGCGTGAAGAGGTCGACCAAAGCGTAGACGCGCGACGCTTCGGGAAGCGCACTGTAGCAGTCGGCAAGCGACCGTTTTCGCTTGTGAGGAGGACCGAATTGCGCGGAGACGGTTTGGTCGTTCGTGAAGGACATTACCTCGCAAAGCATTGCGTCATCCTGTGCGGCAAGTTCCTCGGGCGGCAGAGCGGAGAGCGCGGACAGGCGCGCCTCCTGCGCCTCCATCGCGCGCGTAACGGCGCGGCGGGCGGAAAACAGCTTTTTGAAAAATCCCATGCGTAAAATTCCTTTCGGGGGCAACGGATGATCGGTGCGTACTGCATAAATTATACCCGATAAAAGGCGGTTTGTCAAGCGGTGCGGCGCGATGGGTGGAATTTTGCGAAAAAAAGCGGGTTGAGAAATAAAATTTTGAAAAAAATACTTGACAAACAGCCCGAGGTGTGGTATAATAGTCAAGCGTTCAGCAAAAAAGGCGGAGTAGCTCAGTTGGCTAGAGCAATCGGTTCATACCCGATAGGTCAAGGGTTCAAGTCCATTCTCCGCTACCACGGCCCGTTGGTCAAGCGGTTAAGACACCGCCCTTTCACGGCGGTAACAGCAGTTCGATTCTGCTACGGGTCACCAATTTTATCCCGATGGCGAGGTCGGATTGTATCCGCGTTGCCGAAGAAAAGGAATCGCGGAAGCGGTTCCTTTTCTGCTTTTCGGGGATTCAGGAGGACGGTATGCCGATCTGTTTTACGAAAATGCACGCGATGGGAAACGATGTGATTCTCGCGGAAGCCTTCAGTCAGAGGGTTTATGACCCCGAAACGCTGGCAATCATGCTGACCGACCGCACCTTCGGGATCGGCGGCGAGGCGCTTGTGACGGTTTCGCCGTGTGATGGCGCGGATGCGCGGCTGACGGTCTGCAATGCGGACGGGACCGACGCGGACCCCTCGGGCTTTGCGCCGTTCTGCGCGGCTAAACTGTTGTTTGACCGCGGAATCGTCAGGGGAGACAGCCTGACGCTGTCCGTAGGCGGAGAGAAACGCGGGTTCCGTCTTGCCGTCCCGGAAAGACGGGGCGTGAGCGGCATCTGCGGAAAGCTCCCGCAACCGATGCGCGGAGAGCGCGAGGAAGCGGAGGGGCTGATCTTACACTGCGTGGGGGAACTGTCGGTTCTGTTGCTTGATGAGTGCTTTCCCGATACGGCATCGGTGGCAAGGGTAAACCTTGCGGCGGTTGCGACCAAACTCGGAAAGGCGAGAGGCGCGTTTCTGATTACGGGGGAGACGGAGGACGGAACGGCGGAGGTGCGGATGTGGGTCCCCGGAAAGGGTGAAACAAGAATGCGCACGGATGCGGTCTGCGCGGCGGCAACTCTGCTCGGAGGAGAAAAGCGTACGGTCCGTATGACGGGCGGCGAGGTTGCGGTGGAACGGAGCGGAGAAGGTTTGGAGTTGACAGCACCCGTCACAACCGTGTTTGACGGCGTGACGGTAATATAAAAAGGAGAAAAGCAATGGTAATGAGCGTGAATCTGCGGTTTCCTGGCGGAAAGGCAAAGGCATTGACCCTGAGTTATGACGACGGCGTGGAGCAGGACATCCGACTGGTTGAAATTCTGAACGCACACGGTCTGAAGTGTACATTCAATCTCAATTCGGGGCTGTTCTCTCCCGAGGGCACAACATGGCAGCCGGGGACGATTCATCGCAGAATGACTGCGGCGCAGGCACTGGCGCTGTACGGAAATTCGGCGCATGAGGTGGCGGTCCACGGCGTAAATCATCCGTTTCTGGATCGGTTGCCGATTGCGGCGGCAACGGCGGAGGTCCTTGAGGACCGCAAAAATCTGGAGGCGATGTTCGGACGCACGGTGCAGGGAATGGCGTACCCGTTCGGCACTACGAACGACCGTGTGGTGCAGGTTCTGCGAGACTGCGGAATCCACTATGCGCGGACGACGGTGAGCACAGGGCGGTTCGATATTCCGACCGATTGGCTCAGAATGCCCGCAACCTGTCACCACAGCCATCCGAAGCTGATGGAGTACGCGGAGCAGTTTCTGAATACGGACGGAAAACACGGGCTTGCGCAGCTGTTCTATCTCTGGGGTCACAGCTATGAGTTTGAGGAGAAAAACAACTGGGAGGTCATCGAGCGCTTTGCGGAATACATGGGCGGCAGAGACGACATCTGGTATGCGACGAACGGCGAGATTTACGACTATGTGAGAGACTGGAACCGCATGGAGTGGTCGGCGGATTGCGGGACCGTGACCAACCCGAGCGCAAGAACTCTGTATGTCCGATACGGCGCAGATGTGTTTGAAATCGGAGCGGGGGAGACGC
>CAKSUH010000252.1 GCA_934500855.1 uncultured Eubacteriales bacterium | reverse complement strand
GTGTTATACCACGAGGTATCCGCGCTTCCGTCCCATGCCGCAGGCATCGGTGCGGAATCCTCTCCGGAAACCGGTAGGACTGCCGTAACCAGCAGGGCGCAAAACAGGATAAAACAAATCAGGCTCTTGCTTTTCATAACGATGTTATCCCCCATTCGTTAAAGTTGTAGGATTTCCCCTCCCCAGATGTTCGGGAATTGAGGGAAGTGGTCAGAATATCCGTCCATTCCATGTTGTGACAGATCATCTCAGGCGCCGAATATTGCTTTTTCATAAGTCTCCCCTCCTTATTTCTGTCGGGTCAGGCTGACAAACTGTCCGTCCCGATAAACCAGTGTGTACACGCCGACCGTGGTCTTGTTTCCTTCCGGATCACAGGAAAAAGGCTTGACGGTAAAGGTCATGTCACCGGTTGCCGGAATGCCTGCCACTGTCACCGCCCAGATATATTCTGCCGAAAAACCTTCTGCCGTGTACTGCTTTGTCATTCCGTTCTCGGTTGCGGTAACGGTCTTGTAAACAGTATCGGTCGTAAACTCCGCCTCCGGCTTCGAACCCTCCGCCCAGGTGCAGGATAAATCATACCCGAGAACGGAATAATGCAGGGAATCCACCGTTCCGATGAAGCGGAGGTTGAAGCTTCCGTCCTTTGCCTCGGTATTCTGTACGCCGCGGAACGCCACGCCGCCCTCCGTGACCGGTGCGAAGTGGGACGGATCGGACGGAACAACCGCCGCCGCGCCCGCAGGAATCATCACCTGTCCGTCCCGCAGAATCCATCCGCTCAGTCTGGAGGTGATCTCCCCGGAAACAGCAAGCCCCGTCAGTTGCTCTGCGGTGACTTTGGTTGCGGTAATCACCTTCGGAAATTTCGCGCCAAGATCCGTCGTTGCGCGGTTGACCGCATATTTGCTTCCCACATAGAAGCAATCCTTCACTGCAAAATCCGAGCGGGGCGATTTGTCCTCCATGGAAAGAATTTCGGCTGCCGTTGCGTTTGTTGTGTCAGGAGAAACCGTATTTACGCAATTTACCACGGTTACCTTGCAGTTGTTCGGATTTCCTCTTCCGACAATGCCGCCAATGTAGTTTCGGTTGTTGACGCTCTGTACGATTCCAAGGTTCAGGCAGTCCGAAACATTGACACCATGGTCATAGACATCCCCGATGATTCCGCCTGCATTGGCAAGCCCCGTGCCGGTATGGATGATCGTCCCCGCAAACACACAGGAGGAGATTGTGTTGTAGTTGTTGATCTTTGCATCGCTCCAGGCATATCCGATCCGTCCGACAATGCCGCCAATGCCATAGTTCTTATTGTTCGATGCGGTTACGATTGCATCGGTATAGATATTATAGATATGGAACGCGTCCGCCTCAGCGGAGGATTTCGGCATTACATATGCCGTAATTGCCGCTGCCGCATAGTTGTTGGGATTCCTGATGTACGAATTGACAAGGGAAAAATCATGCAGGCTTGCCGAACCGTATACAGCTGCAAACAGTGCCGACCCCTCGCCGCGGGAATTCACTTTTTGATTGATGAACAGCCCGGAGATCGTATATCCCTGCCCGTCAAATTCGCCCGCAAAATATTTCGGCTCATCGGTTTCTTTATAAGTCGATCCCTTCAGGTTTCCGATCATCGGAAACGCCTGCAGTCCCGCAGCCGATGTTCCCCATGTCTTTGCATCGCCATCGTTCAGAACGATATCCGCGCCGAGACGCACGGTTTTTCCTTCGAAATTAGTCTGCTCAATTCCTTCTGCCGTGCCGTTTACAATCGCCGCAAAACCTGCGAGGTCGGCACCGTCGGTTAGGGTAAAACCGGTATCGGTCGTGTTGTACCATGAGGTGTCCGCACTGCCATCCCAAACCGTAGATCCGGTGGCTTCGGTCAGAAGCGAAAGTCCGAAGACCGTGCCAAAGAGCATACAAAAGGTCAAGCATACAGATAGCAATCTTTTCATCATGTTCCTCCACCCTTGAATTTTTTCGCAAGAAGTCAGACCGTCCGCAAGAGACACCCGGTTGCGGTTGCCGGGGCACTTTTTACGGTCATACATGCTTGCTTTACCTGTATTGTATCATATTCTTTCGGCAAATAATATAATGATTTAGACCAGTTCGAATTTATTTTTGTAAATTATTGTTTTGTTGTCAGCCGGCAACCGGCAAAGAGAAAGCAGACAGAGAACCAAAAAATCCGTTTTTTTCAGATCTTTTGACCGAAAACCACTTGATTTAAAAGCAATATTATGCTATACTTTGTACGAACAAAAAAAGAAGGAGTAATTTGGCATGACAGAAATCGGAGAAGCATTCTGCTTTTTGGGTGACAGCATCACCGAGGGGGTCGGAGCGACCAAAACATACATCGATTTTATTCATGAGGCGACCGGAATTCCGGTCTACCGCTACGGAAAGAACGGCGCGCAGACCACGGGGCTGTTTGATCAGATGGATCGGATGGACGCGGAGGTCGGAATCCGCTTCACCACGCTGTTTGTGTTCATCGGAACCAATGATTTCAATGCGGGCGTTCCGATCGGAGATTTCTGGACCGTGCATTCCGAACCCTTCCCCTGCAACAGCAATGCGGACGGTGAGTTCACGGAATTCTCGACCCGCGCCAAGCGGGAATTCATCATGGATAACGCCACCTTCTGCGGCAGGCTCAACCGCGTGTTTGAGCGGATAAAGCGGCAGTACTACAACAAGCGGGTCATCCTGATGACCCC
>CAKSUH010000251.1 GCA_934500855.1 uncultured Eubacteriales bacterium | reverse complement strand
GGGAGCGTATCCTGACCTTCCTTCCGAAATTTGAAATGTACCTCGGCAATCGCGGTGTCGGTTGCGTGCGCAAGCGTTTTTCCCTGTTCCGTCCTGTTTTCGATCTGGACTGCAACGGCTGGCGGGTAGAGGGCAACTGGTTTGAATGGGACTATACCATCCGTTCGGCGCGCGGCACACGGGTGGCAACAATATCCAAACAGTTGTTCCGTTGGTCCGATACATATGTGATCGACATTGCCGATCCGAACCACGCACTGTGCACTTTGATGGTTGTTCTGGCAATCGACGCGGAGAAATGTTCCAGAAACCGCTGATTCCCCGATAAAAAATCGCGGAAATTTGCAGAAAAATTGCGCAAACCCCTTGCAATCGAAAGAAAAATGTGCTATAATATCTGTTGTATGCCGCAGAAGGCGGCTTGATCTTGCGGAATGATGTCAAAGAACATCAAATCAAACGAAAGAGGTAACCTGTCATGAAAAACGGAATCCATCCCAACTACGAAAAATGCACCATTCGGTGCGCTTGCGGCGAGGTCGTTGAGACCAGATCCACCAAGGGCGGAGAAATCAGAGTTGATATCTGCTCCAAGTGCCACCCCTTCTTCACCGGAAAGCAGAAATTCGTTGATGCGGGCGGTCGCGTGGATAAGTTCAAGAAGAGAATCGCTTCCTTCCAGAAGTGATTGTTCGGGCAAGCTGCAAAAACGGCTTGCCCTTTCTCTATCAAAGGAGGTAACTTCATGACAGAACAGAATCATATTGCGGTCACCCGGGCGATTCTGGTGGGTATCTGCCTGCCGGAGGGGGACCCTGAGGAGACCGAAAAAAGCCTTGACGAGTTGGAGCGCCTGCTGGAAACGGCGGGCGGAAGCTGTTTTGCAAAGGTTGTGCAGAACAAGGATCACCCCGACCCGCGCACCTGCGTGGGAAGCGGCAAGGTGGCGGAGATTCGCGACCTTTGCGCGCGTTGCGGCATTGATTTGGTTATATTCAATACCGAACTCTCGCCCGCGCAGATCCGGAATCTGGAGGACGGAATCGGCGATGAAGTGCGGGTAATCGATCGCTCCATGCTGATTTTGGACATTTTCGCGCTCCACGCCGTGACGGGTGAAGGAAAATTGCAGGTGGAGCTGGCACAGCTGAAATACACCGCGCCGCGCCTGATCGGAAAGGGTGCGGAGCTGTCCCGTCTGGGCGGCGGCATCGGCACGCGCGGACCGGGTGAATCGAAACTGGAATCCGACCGCCGCCACATGAAGCGCAGAATTGCCGCGCTGGAAGCCGAACTGGAGGCGCTGGAACGCAGTCGGCGAACCATTCGTGCGGCGCGGGATCGGAGCGGTCTGCCCAAGGTGGCAATCGTGGGCTACACCAACGCGGGCAAGTCCACCCTGCTCAACCGTCTGACCGATGCGGGGATTCTCGCGGAGGACAAACTGTTTGCCACGCTGGATCCGACCACGCGCAAACTGGAACTCCCGGACGGCACCGATGTCCTTCTGACCGACACGGTCGGTTTCATCCGCAAGTTGCCGCATCACCTGGTGCACGCATTCCGTTCAACCTTGGACGAAGCGGTTTCTGCCGATGTTCTGGCGGTGGTTGTGGATGCGTCCGATCCCGAATACCGCGCGCAGTTGGAGACAACCGAGGCGCTTCTCGAAGAGCTTGGCGCGTCCGGAAAGCCGACGCTTTATATTTTTAACAAGTGCGACAAAGGCGCAGCCGAGAGTTTCCGCGCGATCGGAACCTATGCGGAGAACCGCCGCACGGTCTGCATTTCCGCCGCAACCGGGCAGGGAATCGACCTGATGCTCGGCGAATTGCAAAATCTGATTCACGAGGGAAAAAAGCGTGTGACTTTTGTCATTCCGAATGCGGATGCGGGGGTGCTGAGCCGTCTTTATACGCAGGCGGTTGTGGAAACCGTTGATTACGGCGACGAGGCGATGACGGTTACCGCAACCGTAGACGCGAAAACACACGGAATGTATCGCAAGTACGATCCGTCGTGGGTGGAAACCGATGAATGACGCGCTGACAACGCTCGGTCGCGAAGCCGAGGCGGAATTTGAGGAAAAAAAGTCGGTCTTTATTGCGCACGCCTGCCCGGTGGCAAGCGAAGCGGAAGCGCAGGACTATATCAAAAGGAAGAAAGCCGAATTTGCCGACGCGCGGCACAATGTGTGGGGCTATCGGATGGCGGGTGACATTGTTGTCCGCTGTTCGGACGACGGTGAGCCGCAGGGAAGCGCGGGGGTACCGACGCTGGATGTGTTGCGGAAGTCGGGCGTGAGCAACGCGGTGATTGTGACCACGCGGTATTTCGGCGGCATCCTGCTCGGCGCGGGCGGTCTGGTCCGTGCTTACTCCGCCGCGGCGCGGATGGCGGTTGAAGCGGCGGGGATTGTGACCTACACGCGCTTTGACGAATTCCGCTTGGTCTGCTCCTATGCCAACTATCAGCGCTATCTTGCGGAGCTGCCGAAATTCGGCGCTCCCGTGGACGGCACCGATTTCGCCGATCGGGTTACGCTTCGCTTTGCGGTTCCCGCAGAGCGCTCGGGTGCACTCTGCCGCCGCA
This sequence comes from uncultured Eubacteriales bacterium, assembly GCA_934500855.1. Classification (GTDB taxonomy): domain Bacteria; phylum Bacillota; class Clostridia; order Oscillospirales; family CAG-272; genus UMGS1865. The sequence goes on along the minus strand of CAKSUH010000251.1, from coordinate 165 downwards.
TCTCCGAGATGAGCAACGGAGCGGATGCTCCCGCACGGATCGGGGAGCGGTTTGACCGGGGGTAAGACCTTGGGACTCTGTCCCAAACCCTGCTTAGGGGACTTCTTAAGGAAGAAGTAACGCTTCGCTACGGACAGTTGCTTTGCAACTGTCACCCCTATGAAC
>CAKSUH010000250.1 GCA_934500855.1 uncultured Eubacteriales bacterium | reverse complement strand
TACGGACACGAATGATTTCTTTGAACATAAGGTATATCCGGTTGGAACCAAAATGCCGGTGATCCACTTTCACAACCACCATGAGCTGTATTTTCTGGAGCGCGGGAAGGTAACCTATCTGATCGGAAATGACCTTTACTACCTGGAACAGAACGATTTCGCATTCATCCCCAAAGGAATCTATCACCAAACGGACTGCTCCAACCACACGGACATCAGCCGAATGATTTTGGTATTTGACGATGATTTCGTCGGTCCGGAGTATCTGCGCTACATCCGCGAGATGTCGGAAAACCGGCATATCCGGATTCGCCCGGAGCACCTCCACAGCATCCGCAAGCTCTTGGCGTTCATAGAAGAGGAAAGCAGCAGACACCAGCAGGATTACCGAAAAATGCAAAAGTTGTATCTGCAGGAGCTACTCATCCTGATCTCCCGCTACCGGCAGGATCAGGCAAAAGAACCGCCCCAATACCCGGAGATCTACCGGATTATTATGGAAGTAGCCAAATACATTGCCGACAACATCTCGCAGGAGCTGAATCTGGATGTCCTGTCCAAAAAATACGCCATCAGCAGCGGCTATCTGTCCAAGCTATTCAAAAAAGTTACGGGGATCGGGCTGAACGATTACATTATGCTCACCCGCATTACGGCGGCGCAGAAACTGCTCTCCAAAAACGACTGCCGCGTGACCGATGTCGCAATGGCGTGCGGGTTCAACGATAGCGCTTATTTCTCCAAATCCTTCAAGGAAATCACCGGTGTCACACCGAAAAAATATCAAATGCAATGTATGCGCAACGGAAAGGAACAGCAATCATGACACTCCCTCCGATCTTCCCTCTCCCCCGACACATCACCCCGTCAGACGGGGTGACGGCACTGAACGGCGGCATCACCGCGCCCCCGGACTGCGCAGAGGATGCCCGCGCGTTTCTGCACATCCTCCGGCGTTCGGATTTTCACTGCGGGGAAGGCAATCTGACCCTGGAGCGGGACTCCTCGCTGAACACGGACGCTTACCGAATCCTTTGCGGAAAGGACGGCGTAACCGTTCGGGCAAGCGGACGCCGGGGCTTCGTGTTTGCCGCCGCGACCCTGTCCCAGCTGATCCGCCCCGACCGCACGCTCCCATGTCTGACCGTTTCGGACGCGCCGTATCTCCCCCTGCGCGGCGCGCATTTCTATCTGCCGCCCAAGGACGGAATCGATACATTCTGCCGCATCCTGGATGCTCTGGCGTACCTGAAATACAACACGGTCTTTCTGGAAATCGGTGGCGGGGTGGAATACCGCAGTCACCCGGAGCTTGCCGATGCCTGGAGGCGTTTTTGCAGAGAGGCAAGAAACTACCCCGGCGGACCGCAGGGACTGCAGGGCTCGCAGATTTGGTGGAAGGACTCCACGCACATCGAATTGGCGGGCGGCGATGTGCTGTCCCAGAATCAGTTGATGCGCATCGTCAGCCACGCCCGGTTTCTCGGAATGGAGGTCATTCCGGAAATTCAGGCGCTCAGTCACAGCTACTACCTGACCCTCGCGCATCCGGAAATCGCGGAAATTCCGTATGAGACATACCCCGATACCTGCTGCCCGCTGAATGAGGAGGCCTACCGGATCTACACCGACATTGCGACCGAGCTACACAGCCTGATCGGCTTTGACCGTGTTTCCATCGGTCATGACGAAATCCGCATTCTCGGCGTCTGCCCGAAGTGCCGGACGCACAGCGGCGCGGAACTGCTGGCAACCGAAATCAACCGCCTGCACGGCATTTATGAAAAACTTGGCGTCCGGCTGTTCATGTGGGGTGAATCCCTGCAAAATTTTGCACTGCCCGGCGGAAAGCGCATGGGGGACGCGATTGTGAAGGACGGCTGTTACGGGCGGCATTACGAAAAGCCCGCCTGCTTCGGCGCAATCGATCGCATCCCGCGGGACATTACCATGCTGGACTGGTGCTATACCTCCTCCTTTCACTCCGAGCAGGAATTTGCCGATCGCGGATTTCGCGAGATCTACGGGAACTTCCACGGCACAACGGTCACAGGATGGGAAAAGCGCTCCCGCCGTCCGAATGTCACAGGTGCGGAGGTCTCCACCTGGTGCGTTGCGGACGAAAACGAGATCGGCAGGAACGGCTGGTTCTTTGAATTCGCCTTCTCCGCCGCAGTGCTTTGGCGAACCGATTTCTGCGATGTAGTACGGGACGAATGGATGTCCGACACCAACCGGATGATGCCGATGCTTCGCGCAATGGTGCGCGGACTGCCGACACCGATTCCCCAGAAGGAACAAACGCTGCTGACACCGACAGGATCCGTGATTCTGGACGGAACAGAATCGCCGGGGACACGGCTGTCGGTTCCGTTCTGCGGCGAAGATTCCCATGTGACCGTTCCCGTCGGTCGATGCTGTGCCAAAATCACCCTGCTGCAGGCAGCTGATCTGAACGGAACTGCGACATTCTCCCGTGTTTATACCTGGTTTTTCCGCGACCCCGCGCCGCGCATCCTCGGCTTCTGCACCCTGATCTGGGAGGACGGCATCGCACAGGCATACCCTATGGAATACGGCGTGGTGACCGGAGACCTACATGGTGGCTTCGGGACGGATCTGCCGTCCGGTTTCATAAAAAATGTGGAGGACGAATCCGACACGGAGGGCGAGATTCCCGCTTCGGATTTCCGGCCGACCGCGGTCATCCCACGCGATGAATGGATTGGCGCACTGGCTTATTTTACGGATGTCATTCCG
>CAKSUH010000249.1 GCA_934500855.1 uncultured Eubacteriales bacterium | reverse complement strand
AAAACTTCTTGAAAGAAGTTTTCAAGGCTTTCAAGAACTTTAACCCAATTGGATTTTTGGCTCTTTTCTTGCGTTGTACAAATTTTGGTGTAGCCGTTTGCCGTGCTACTATTTCCGGCTGCTCCGAGCCTCATTCCGCCAGCGGAATGAGGACGTTTTCACTCTCTCCGCTACCGGATAGAAATGGTTCAGGTTAGTTGTTGATTAGGGCGGAACGACACGCGGGTCGTTCCGCCCCGGTTGAAAGTTACATTGCAGTGAATAGATTACAACCCGCGATACGCCTTTCCACTATCTCACATCCAAACAAACGCCAGTGGCACTATGTTCGCACTCTGTATGTCCGGGTGAAAAGGTTTGCGGGAGTCCAGAGGGGGCTTCCCTTAAAAGCCCCCTCTGGCGCATCCCCCCTACGGGTAGGCGAGACGGAAGAGCGCGGCGAGACGGTCGGCGCGGTTGGAGAGATAGAGGTAAGCAAATAACACCTCCATACCCGTTGCACGGCGGTATTCGGCAGGGGTCGCGCGCTTCGGGATGTTCAGGTGTCCCGAATTTCGGCCGCGCTTGAACCAACGCTCCTCCTCTTCGGTCAGATGCGGCAAAAGCCGCTCCATCGCCGCCGACTGTGCACCTGCGCTGACATAGGCAAGCGCGGCACGGTTCAGATCCCCCGCCGTTGAAAGCCCGCGCCGCAGAACCAACTCCCGCCGCACGGTCAGCTCCAGAACGCTGTCTCCGAGATATGCCAAAGCGGGAATGCTCAACTCATTCAGCGGCAGGTCCCGCTGTTCCGTTCGCTCCGTTTGCTCCGTCTGTTCCGTCGGGTTGGCTTGCTCCGTTGACTCCATCGGTTGTCTCCTCCGATTTTTTCGACTTGTTCTTCTTATCTTCCTTTGCCCGTTTTTCTTCCTTCGCCCGCTTCGCATCCTCGCGCTTTTCCTTCTCCGCGCGTTCCTTTTCCTCGGCGGTGTCGGGATAGTGGTCCTCCAGAAGTGCCTGCACAATATTTTTGAGATAGGAAGAAATAGAGGTCAGCGCAAGCAGAATAACGGCAAAATCCTCTTCTTTTTCAATATCCAGTCCCGCACTCCGCAGGAAAATCTTGATAAAGCGGCAGGCATTCTTCCGCTCATATTGCTTGATCCCCAGATAGCGGCGGTAGATGTCGGTCAGCATTTCGCCGTCAAAGCCCTCCACGCGGTAGAGATTTTGCAGAATCCGCTTGATCTCCCCGATGGAAAGCGTGTTCTTCATGGCATAGACCAGAAGCATCTGCAAAAAGTGCTCCTTGGTGTACTTTTTGCCCTTGATCGGCGAAATCAGACCGTCCTTGGAATAGTTGTTTACCATCGTTTTCGTCAGCGCGCGGTCGTAGAAGCGCGGAGACCCTTCGCGCAGCTTATCCGAGGCAAGGCAGGTAATCTGATCAAGATACAGATCGATCGCGGGAATCTCTTCGGGCAACAGGTCGGCGTCATTTACCGCATCCCGAATCAGCTCATTCAGCGTTTTTTCATCCATTTGCAAATTCCTTTCCGTCATTTCTTCCCGGTTCATCGGAGGCGGCGCCGTCGAAATCCCATTTTCAAAGCCTGTTCCGGAAAAAGCGCCCGCACATCCGCGAAGTTACGGAACACATTCAGACCGTTTCCTTCCGCTTGATGCGGTATTCCATACTATTATACAGGATCTCGGCGAAAAATGCAAGAGGGAAAGCCGCGATTTCCAATAAAAAACAGCAAAACAGGCGCTTTTGACGGTCGGATGCGCCTGTTTTTGCTTTTATTTTAGAATAAGAACTGTTTTTATTTTAGAATTCCTTCCATTTCGGAAAGCCGTTCGGATGCGGAGGTTGCCGTCATGTTGTTGAGAAAGAGCACCGTTGACGCGCCCTTTTCCGCAACGAAGGCGGGCAGAGATACGCCCGTTTTGGCTCGGAAAGTCCGATAGTCCACCACATAAACCGTGCGGTAAGTATCGACAAGAAACGGAACAAACGCGTTTCCGAAGGATTCCTTGACCACCACAATCGCCTCGTCCCGCTCCGCGTTGGGATTCTCAATCACCGAAAGCGGGTTGTCGCCCGCAATGAAGCAGTTGTACTTGGAGCCTGCCGCGGCGTAGTAGCGGTCGGTTGCGGTCTGAATAACAGGATACTGCGTTGTCGCATCCCCCTTTACGGGGTAAACCGTCATCTTGTTGGTTCCGCTCGGAATCCACGCTTCCACCGTGTCGGGCGTGTTGCCGAGAGAGGAAGGACTGCCCGCCTCGCTGTAAAGCGTTCCGAGGAAACCCGCAAATTCCATGCGTTTCCACGAGTCCAACTCCCGCGGGGTCAGTCCCGCCTCCGCGCAGAAGGCACGGTAGGCATAGTACGCGCCCCGCGCCGTCCAGTGGTGGTCGGTGCGGAAATAGAGATACTCGTCCTTGTGCGCCAGAAGTTCGGGCAGGACCGAGACTTTTCCGACCGAGGCGTTCATCATCGCGTACATTTTGCTGACCGATTCGCCCGCGTCCGACAGATCAAATTTCGCCTGCTCCTGCTCGGTCAGATTGACCGAATAGGAAAGCGGCACGATCAGATCGTAGACCTTAGCATTCGGCATGGCTTCCGCCGCGCGGTTCAGAATTGCCGCATACCGCGCCGCCGCACGCTCGTTGTAACGGTAGGCTTCAAATGCCTGATTCCCCTTGATGTACATCGTTCCCAGCTTCTCCACAGGCGTTCCGTTATCGTGCCCGGGCGTTGCGCCCCCCCCTGTGT
>CAKSUH010000248.1 GCA_934500855.1 uncultured Eubacteriales bacterium | reverse complement strand
CAATTGACGAGTACAGCACAACCAAAATATACTCGCAAAAGCTCCTGTCCTCCATTTTTTATGAAATGCTGATCTATCTGGTGCGGGCATTTCAAAACATTACGCCGGAGAAACCTACAAAGAGAGCCAAAAATGTTGATACCCTTTGCATTCAGATCATGAACTATATTGACAATCACATTTTTACCATGAAAAATCTGGAGGATATCGCCCCCGTTATGGGCTATTGCTACTGTTACCTTTCCACCGTGTTCAAAAAAACGACCTCCATTACCATCTCCCGCTATTTTCACGAAAAGAAGCTGGAGGTCAGCCGCATGATGGTGGAGGAGGGAGACTACAAAATTTCAGAAATTGCAGAAAAGCTGAACTATTCCACATCTTTCGCATTCAGCAATGCTTTTTCCGCCAAATTCGGTTGCTCTCCAAGGACTTATCGGAAGAGACATATCCAAAACGCTTTGTCCGAATCCGAAAAGAAAGATTCCGACTTATCGGAATCGCAATAAAGATTTGAGCGAAAGCCGTTTTGCAGGCATCACCGGAAGAGCGGAGACAGCAATCCCATATCAGATAAGCCGCTTTCCTGTCACCGAGGTGTCATTACCATCAGGTTCCGTTGAAAGCAATTTCATGGAGGTTCAAGTCCGCTTTCGGCTTGCCGAAAGTTTTGCCCGCAACCAAAAAATCCTCAGAACCATCCGTTTCTGAGGATTTTTCTTTGTCTTTTGCTTCTTTTTCTCTTGGCAGACTTTACGATAAGGCGGAAACCTGACACCGCAGTTTTATTTTCTGCAACCGCATAAAAGCAGTTATTTTTTTGTACAGCGAAAAGCCGCACCTCCAACGAAGTGCGGCTTTTTGGGGGCAGTATAACTTCTTACAGCTGACCGATTCCGTTTGTCCGTTCTGACCAATCGGCGGTCCAGTCGTTTCCGGTCTTTTCCACTCCGATGGAGGTCGAGATCACATCAGAATCCTGCACGGTGTTCATCTGCAGCTGCGGGCTGAAATAAGGTTTCTTCATTTCGCTTTCCTCCTCAGTTTTCGCTGTCAAACGCGCCGCTTGCAAGGACTTTGGCAGAAACCGGGGTTCCCGCCCACTTGGTTGCGCCGCGTCAGTCAGATACGGTGTGATGACCAGCTCGATTTCCGAGCCGACCGGAACATTCTTCACGCTCAGTGCAACGAAGTAGTCTGCGCCGTACTCCCCGGCAGTTACCGTGGCATTGTTTGCGGTGATGGAGGTATAGACCGTAGCCCCCTCCCGGATCAGGTAGCTGTCGGTGCCGTTCTCCTTGATCTGAATCAGGAAACCGACCTTTTCAAAGTTGCCGAGCTGTTCTGCGGGCAAGCGGAGCGCCGCCACAAACCGCAGGGACTGCACCGCGTTGCTCTCTGCATGGCGCTGAACCCCGACCACGCGGATCGCGTTTGCGGTCAGCATCCGAGACACCGCCGTCGGAATCACACCGCCCGCAAAGACGGAGTAAGTAAAATCGGCAGTCGTGGTGGTCAGATAATCCCAATACTGCCCCGCCGCTTGGGCGGCTTCAACGGTCGGATGCTTTCCGAAAACCGCGTGAAGGTTGATTTCGGACATCTTGGCGTTGGAGCAGATCGGAAGATTACCGTTTACGCCGTCCTTGCAGATGGATGTGCCGAGCATCGCGGCATTTTCAATCGACAGAGACAATTTCCACATCTGGTTGGCAACCAGTTGCGATACCGCCATACCGCCGGAGGTGTTAACCTTATCCAGATCGGGGTGAAGCGCCGCAACCGTCCCCGCGAACGCAACATTCCGGATTGTACCGCCGTTATCGTGAATCCGCGCCACAACGCCCGCAGTCTCTCCGCCTGACCAACCGACCGTCACCACATCCATGTCCAACCACAGATTTTCAACGGTCGCGCCATATTGCAGTCTCCGCGCAATGCCCGCCGCACTGCTTCCTTCCGCGTTGTTGGAAGTCCCGGTTGTCACATTTTTCGTGCAGACGAAACTGTTTTCCACAATGAGGTTCTTCACAGATCCTTCGCTGATAATGCCAAACAGAGAGGAACGGCCATATCCGCCACTGCCGCAACTCACCTCAACATAAACGCCGGAAAGCAAATGACCGTTTCCGTCAAAAGTTCCTTTCCACGAGGGCAACCCGTTCCACACATTTGCGGGCTTGCCGGGAAGAATGTATTTTCCGTCCTCGCCTTTTCCGAGACGAAGCGTTGTGCCGGGATTCAGGTCAATGTCCGCCGTCAGGCGAACGGTCTTGTGGGCAAAATTCGCCTCGGTCTGCGCCAGCTCAACGAATCCCAGCAGCTGCGCCGCCGTGCTGATTTCAAACTCGGATTTGCTTTCGTCATACCATGTGGTATCGGGGGTAATGGCTTCGTTTGTTGCAGCTTCGTCGGTCGCTTCCGCCACGGCGGGAACCGTGACAAGCGCGAACAGCATCATCGCCGCAAGCATCAGGGATAACAGTCTCTTCATGTTTTTTCTCCTTTTCGGATTTTTTATTTTCAACCGCCGCGCTTTGCCCGACGGATGAATCAACGGGAGGTAGTAATCGGCTTTTCGGCTTTCCCGATACCGATTAAAATACAGCGTAAGCCGTCCCTGCGGCGTGATTTCTCACGCCGCAGGAACGGCTTATAGGGGTAGCTCCGCTTTTATGGCATCGAGACAAAAGCCTATTGCAAGGCGCAAACAGGTCTGTCTGTCTGTCTGTCTGTCTGTCTGTCTGTCTGTCTGTCTGTCTGTCTGTCTGTCTGTC
>CAKSUH010000247.1 GCA_934500855.1 uncultured Eubacteriales bacterium | reverse complement strand
TCTCAACTCCTTTCGGGAACATAATACCGCACACGGAGAAATTCCTCTCGACTTTCCTTGCCTTTTTGCCGCAAACGCATATAACAACGCAAAAACCGCCGGAGTAAACGGCATATTTTCCAAAACCGACAGTTACATTCTGTCTGTCAGTATCTGCTTTTTCTTCTCGATTTGTTGATTTTGGCGATCTCCCTGAACATCGCCCGTTTGGCTTCAAGGTATCGGCTGTTGTCCGCAGCGTAGTCATTTTCGGTTTTCAGCTTCCGGTAAGACGAAAGACGGGCATCATCCAGAGTTCCGTCCGCAAGCGCCCTCAGGACGGCACAGCCCGGCTCCGAGGTGTGAGTGCAATCGGCATATTTGCACGCACGGGACAATTCTTCAATGTCCGCAAACGCCGTATCGATGCCGTTGCCGCTGTCCCACATTCCAAGCTCGCGCATACCGGGTGTGTCAATGACAAAAGCGCCGTTTTGCAGTGTTATCAACTCACGGCGGGTCGTTGTGTGCCGACCCTTATCGTCATTCCCGATCTCGCGTGCAGCAAGACTGTCCATACCGGTCAGCTTGTTGATAAGCGTTGACTTCCCGACACCGGACGAGCCGATAAATGCCACCGTCTTGCCCGGCAGAATATACTTCATTACCGCTTCGTAATCCCCGTCCGATGAGGAAATTGCCAGCACATCCACACCCGGCGCGGCACTATGCGCCTCAGTGATTTTGCTTTCCACATGGGAACAAATATCCGATTTCGTCAGAACCACCACAGGTGTTGCGCCGCTGTCGTAGGTAACGGACAGATACCGCTCCAGCCGCCGGATATTAAAGTTGTTGTTCAGCGACATACAGAGAAAAGCGGTATCAATATTGGCGGCAACGACCTGTTCCTGTTTTCCTGTGCCCGCCGCTTTTCGGATAAAGCAGCTCTTTCTCGGAAACAACCCTGTGATGACCGCATTGCTGCCGTCCTTCGACCATTCTGCGGTGACATAATCACCGACAGCGGGATAGTCGGAGACGGTTTGCGTTTCATACCGGTATTTTCCGGAGACGACAGCCGATTTAATTTCGCTGCCGCTCTGAATTTTATATACTCCTTTTTCCTGCGAGATGACCCTCGCGCGAAATTCGTTCATGTCTGTACCTCCGCATCCGAAAAAGTTCTGCCGTCTTTTCTCTGCAACCGATTCAAAAACGAAATTATAATTTTCAGTTTGCCTTCATTGTATTCCGCCGCAATATTTCCGCCCATTTTTTCGGTGAGCGTTCCGATGTTTATCGCCGCTTTTCTTTCGGCAGAGAATTTCAGTACATTTCCCGTATCAAGGAAGTATGCGATTCGATCGGTGAGTTCTGCTTTACTGCCCGATGTGGGCAATCCATTTTCTTTACAAAAGTCGGCAAGCTCCCGTTTCAGATGGTAGAAGCTGCGGGAAGCGGCACCAGCCGGCGCCCGACTCAGTTTCAGTCTTTGACTCATCCGCGTTTACCGATTTCAAAGATATTCTCCTGCAAGCTCTGTAAAAACCGCCCTGCGTGCGCGCCGTCCATCTGGGTATGGTGGAATTGGAACGACAATTTCAGAGTCGTCCTGAAAAGCCCCTTATGATATTTGCCCCAAATGATAAACGGGTTGTTGAAAATGCCGCTGTTCATGCCAACAGCTCCGTCAATTTCGGTATCCACAATGGCGGAGGTGCCGATGACCATGCTGTCGGTCAGGTCGTGGTTTTCACAGCTTTCCGCAACTGCGCGCGTCAGGCGCATATAGTCGGCGTTAAACTGCGTAAGACTATCGGAAAACGGCACATCGCAGGAGCTGACCTCGCCGGTTCGGTTTTTCACAATGGTGTTGACCGCAATGCTGTCATATTGCAGCAGCTCGCGCCCAACAGGGAGCAGATAAAACGCCTTGATCCCGCTGGCTGCCTTGCCGATACACCAGCAGAGAAGCATATTGAATTTCAGCCCGCGCTTGCGGCTGAATCCCACAAGCGGCGTGACATCCAGCGTTTTGAAAAAAGTCACCATAGGGTTCGGCGCGTTCATCCAAAAGTCAAACGCCGCCGCGCGGGTGGTCGTTTTCGGGTCGATAACGGTCGGTTTCATTCTTCACGCTCCAATGTACTATCCTCCACTCATCTCGCTAAAATCAGTTTTACAAGCCTGCCAGCGCCAAGAATTTTTTATCGGACTGAATACTCTGTGTCAGAAACTGACCGTCCCGGAACAGGGCATAGGTCGTGACCGGTGCAGGTACATTCTGCGCAGATTCTTTGTCAGTGATATGGATGGTCTTGAACGGAATACCGTGTTCTTTTGCCGCTTCCTGCACCCTTGGCACCCAATAATAGGTGTAGGGACACTGGTCGGTATAGTAAAGGACAAAACCGTTTTCCTCAATCGCCGGATGTTTCGCACATTCCCGGAACTTCGGCGTCTGCGCGGACGGTTCAATGGGAAGATACATGAGATTGATCCCGCAGTCGGATATGTCTGCCACACGGAACCCCTTGTATGCAAGGAATTTCGGGTCAGCGAGAAATTCCCGCTTCCTGCCCTCCGCGCACAGAATGCAAATACCTTTCTTCCCCTGCGCCTTAGCGTCCCGGATACACGCCTCCAGCAGATCATTCGAGTATCCGTGTCCCTTCATGGAACCGGATACCCAGAGGCAGTCAATGTAGAGATAGCCGTCTGCCGCAATAGGCACCCATGCGTTTTCAGCCGGAATGTATTCGATAAAGCATTTACCGCGTTCCTCACTGCGATAGAAAACA
>CAKSUH010000246.1 GCA_934500855.1 uncultured Eubacteriales bacterium | reverse complement strand
GAATTCCGGCTGCTCCCGAGCCGCATTCCGCCAGCGAAATGCGGACGACTATCGTCTCTCTCCGCTACCGGATAGAAAAAGTTCAGGTTAGTTGATAAGCGAAACGGAACGACCTATGTGTCGTTCCGTTCAATTCAATTGTAACTTCTCTGCCATTTCTATCCGGTAGCGGAGCGAGCGGCGGTAGCCGCTTTGCCAATCCCGCTGGACGGGATTGGACGCGGAGCAGCCGGAATTCGCAGCACGGCAACCGGCTACAATAGAATCTGCACAAACAAAAAAGAGGAGTAAAAACTCCCCTTAATTGAAGTTCTTGAAGGTTCTTAGGAAACTTCTTTCAAGAAGTTTCCTAAGCAGGGTTTGGGACAGAGTCCCAAGGTCTTATCACTCCGTTTTCGCCATAAAATCCGCCAGAAGCGCGTCCTGCAGCAGACGAACCGTGTGCGGTGCCTTGCCGCCGACGACCTTCCCGTCAAGTTCTGCTACGGGAACGCAGAGAACCGACGCAGAGCAGACAAGAACCTCGTCTGCCTGCAACAGATCCGCAAGGGTGTATTCGCGTTCCTCAACCGCGATTCCGTGCGCGCGGCATTCGCGGAGAAGGTGATTCCGCGCCGTCCCCGCATAAATGTGACAGTCGGCAGGGTGCGTAATCAAAATGCCGTTTTTCAGGATTGAAAGATTGGAGTGCGCGCACTCGGTCACGATCCCGTCGCGAACCAGAACGCACTCGTCAACGCCTGCCGCACGCGCCGCCTCGGAAGCAAGCACATTCGGCAAGAGGTTGAGCGACTTTACATTGCAGTGCGAAAACCGCGTGTCGGGATAGGTGATACAGCGCATCGGCAGGCGCAGATCGCGGATTTTCATCGGACGAAGCATGATCCACAGATTGGTCGGGACCGTGTCGCTCGGAAATGCGTGCATACGGAAATCCGTTCCGCGGCTGAACTGCATATAGACCCACTGCTCGTCATCGTCTACGCGCGTGACCAACCCGCTTACCAGCTTTGCCAGTTCGGCGTGTCCGAGCGGCGGCGTAATGCGGACCTGCTCCGCACTCTGAAACAGACGGTCAATGTGCTCGTCAAGCTCGAAAATGTTGTGATGACGGGTGAAGGTCACATCATAAACACCGTCTCCGAAGTAGCAGGCGCGATCCAGCATCGGAACCTGCATCCGATCCAATTCGTCAACCGTTCCGTTGTAGTAGCCAAGCGTTTTCAATGGAATCCCTCCTTTGGGAAGCGTCAGGATATCAGTTTTTTCAGAAATGAGAGAACCTCTGCGGAGTAGGCGGCACTTTCATCGGCAAGCGCGGCGATTGCAACCCTGACAGCCGTTCGTTGTGACGATGCGGCGGTCAAGGTCCGCTAGGTGCCGTCGGAGTAGTGAAGCGAGAGCGTTAGCGAAACAGAGAAGCTGTCGCGAAGCTCGGTGGCGGTTGAGAGGTTCGGCGTGACAAAACGGAGCGTTTCATCGGAATCTCCGCTGTTGTACGCGCGCGCAATCGGATAGTCCGTGCCGACTCCGTCACGGAGAAGCGTTGCTTTGAGCGTTGCCGCCTCCGGCGGCAGCGAGTTGAGCGCCGAAACGGGACCCGTGGAGGAAAACCGTAAACGGGTTCCGGTTCCGTAGGGATTTCCGATGAAGACCGATGCACCGTTTTCAAACGAAAAAGGGAGAAACACGGCGGTGTAGGTGACGCTGTGGGTCAGCGTCAGAGCATAACCGGACGGATAAAGCGTGCCGTCCGAGCCGGCATAGCCGATGAAATCGGGATCGGTGCAGGTCGGAAAAGTGTAGACATCGCCTTCGTAGCGTTTTTTGATCTGCTCGGCATTGCCGGACCGCAGGGTCAGCGTGACCGAAGGCGGCGGAACAACCGTTACATTCAGTGCCGCGCAAAGCGTGTGCGTTGCAACCTGCCTTCCTGCCTTATTGTAAGCGAATTGCGCGCGAACGGTCAGAAGATGGTCCCCCCACGCAGGGAGCGATCCGGACGGAACGGTCAGCCTGAAGCCGTCCGAAACGGGGAGCGGGGTCCAATCGCCGCCGTCCCACGCATATTCGTATGCAGTGGCGCGGTAGTTGCCCGTAACGGCACCCGATACCGTCAGCGTTTCATTGTGCATGACGCGCACATCGCCGAACAGTGCGTCCTGCGTTGCGGCTTTGAGGAGCGGAGCGGTCAGCGTTGCGGTGTAGGTGTAGAGACTTGCGGCGGTGGCATACTGCTCGCAGGTACCGTTCGCGGGGTCCTGAGAAACGCGAGCCGGCATTCCGGAAAAGACGGGAATGCGGAATACACAGCCGATGTCGGTCAGCGCATTTTCCGCAAAGAAGCGGTAGAGCGAACGCCCCTCGCTCAGTGCGCCGCCCACATTCTGCATATACTGATGCAGGCTGTCGGCGGTACAGACATCGAATTTCTGCAGGTAAACCGTGGTCTGTCCGCGCTTGATATAGTCATTTTTCAGGAACTCCGCGCCGCCGCGCAGGGCTTTTTCTTTTGTGTCCCATCCCTGTTTTTCGGCATAGATCAGCGCGTTTTTGTAGATGGAGAATACGCCGTCGCCGCTTGCGCCGATGTTGAACAGGTTGTAGTAGCCGTCAAGCGCGGTCAGGTCCTCGTCAAGCGTTCCCACCGCGGGAGGCTTGATCGGCTTGCCGCTCTCGGTTGTTGCGGTCTGTTTGGTATAGTATTCCTTCAGAAGCGAGCCGCATTTCCCGCCCAAAAGGGGAGATTTACCGTCGCCCTGTTCCTGTCGGAGACGAACCGCGAGAAAAACGGGGTCAATGCCGACTTCCTCGC
>CAKSUH010000245.1 GCA_934500855.1 uncultured Eubacteriales bacterium | reverse complement strand
AAAGAATGACGAGGAGTCCCGCAAGACTGCGGACCCAATTGTCACGGAACGCCGCGGGAAAACCGCGAAAGAGTGCGAATACACCCGAAAACAGCTCCCGAATCGGGACCGAGCCGGAATAGACCAGTTCGCCCGTGTGGGTCAGATAGTCCTGCCATAGCGCGGGAAAGCAGAGATACAGCGCGAGCACCACCACGCCAAGCCCGCTGAACAGGGGACCGAGCCCGATGAAAAGATTTCCGAGCCGCGCCCACGGATTGCGCTTTTTGTAGGTATGCTCGACATAGCCGTAAAGCCCGTCTGAGGGATGCGGCTTCCAGAGACGGATTTTGGTGATGCGGTGAAAAAACGGAAAGCACATCAGCGCGTGTCCCAACTCGTGCACGGGGGTCCCGACAATTGAGGTGATGTCAAGAATTACCCATGCGTGCCGCCCTACCAGACGCGAAAACAGGCGGGAGCAAAGCCAAATCAAAAGTCCGCAGGCATAGAGAAGCCCGAGCGTCAACCCGAGCAGGGAGAGCAGGTAAAGCGGGTATGTCATGAAAACTCCTTTCCACGATCGGCGTCCGTCCCGAACAGGTCCTCGGGGCGGATCAGGGAGTGGCGGCAGACTTCACATCGGTCGGAGCCGCGCGGGTTGATGCGCCCGCAGACCACGCAGAATGCGCCGTCGGGGCGACTGTCGGAAGTGATGTAGGCGGAAGGTTCCGGGAGAGGGACCGTCTGCGGGTCGGGGAGCGGATAGGGGAGCGCGGGGAGCTTGCAGACCCGCACGCCCTCGTGGTAGAGCAGGTAGAAGCCCGGTTTTTGCTCGAAGCCGAGTCTCCGACGCTTGCCGGTAGTCTCGTCGATCAGTCGGATCGCGGTATTCAGTCGGAATTCATCGCCCTTGATGCCGTGTGAAAGTCCGGAGCGGGAAACGGTGGCGATGAAGGGGCGGTCGGTAAAAAGGACCCACATCCGCAGAAGGAGGAACCCGATCAGTGCGCCGCCGCCGAGCCAGAACGCAAGCTGCCACGGGGGCATCGGATGGCGTGTATGTCCCGCGTTGAAACGCAGAACGCCGACGCACAGAACGGCAAGCCAGAGCAGATACAGCCCGATGCGGGTCAGCCGCCGCCGCAGGACCAGCCGTTGCAGATCGCGGTTGCGTGCGGGAATTTTCAGTCGTGCGGGCTTCATGACAACCACCTCCATATTGCGCCCGACAGCGCCCACTGTCCCAGCGCTACGGCATAGGAAGCACCAATCATCAGCGGAAGCGAGACGAACCAGTGTCCGCCGCGATTGAAGCCGTAGAAATCCCGCCACCCGCCGCGTGTTTCACCGATTACGACCGCCTGCACGAGGTAGACCGAGCCGTACAACATCATGGGAATCAGCGCGAAAAAGGTTGCGGAAAAGGGGAGCGGAGCGCCGCCCTCGGTGAACAGAAAGGACAGGATGCAGAGCAACGGGCAGATGAGATGCAGCCACAGATTCGCTTTGCCGAACATCTTGCCCCAGCCTTGTGTGGGAGCAAGGAAGCAGAGCACCGTGAAAAGCGTCAGCGTGACCGAGCAGACCGCAATGTATTTGACGGTCAGCGCCCATGCGGGCAGTTCCGCAGAGCCGCCGAACAGCGTGCGCAGACGGAACGGGAGCAGGATTGCACAGGCAAGCGCCGCAAGCAGGTTGGAGTCGGTTGTAAAGGCGCGAAAGGTCTTGGCGCCGTTTCGGAAGCGGCTTTTTCCGTCCTCAGTGGCGGGGAAACGGGTCAGAAGCGCAAGAATGACCGCCGCGAGAACGGAAAGATTCAGAAACGCCGAAATCCCGGCGAGCAAACGGATCTTTGACATCGTAGCCCTCCCTTTCAAAAAAACTGCTTCTATTATAACGGATTCCGCGGGAAAAGTCAAGTGGCAGGGGCGTATTTCCGCCGCTTTTCCGCAAACGGATTCCCGCAGTGCTTCCTCCCGGGCGGAAACGGTTTTCGCCATTCTTCGGGCTTTTTTTAATTTTTATTCACAAATGCTTGACAAGAATCGGGCGATGTGCTATAATGAGATAACGGATTTTCCATAGGAGGGAATTTATGAATTATTTTGTTGCTTTTGTCTTGGGAGGAACGCTTCTGACGGTTGCCGTCGGCGCGCTGCTGGGTCTGTTCCGCGGATTCCGTCGCTCCGTCCTGCGGGCGGCACTGTTGGTGTTCTGCTTCATCCTCGCACTTGCGCTGTGCGGCTCGGTCTCCAATGCGATTATCGGCATCAAAATCAGTGACGGCAAAACGATTGAAGAACTGTTGACAAGCAGCTTTTCCGAAGGCGGTCAGGCTGTTACCGACATCGTGGTACCGATGGCGCATGCGTTTGCGAAAATCATTTCGTTTATTGTGATTTTCTCGCTGTTGCAGGTTGTTACATGGATCCTTGTATTCCCGATTCTCAAGCTGGTTCTGCGCCCGCTGATCGGAAGAAGACCCCATGCGCGCCTGCTCGGTCTTGCCGTCGGCGCGGCTTGCGGTCTGTTCGTTGCGTTTGCGTTCTATTCTCCCGTCAACGGGTTGCTGAATGAGGTCGGCAAGATCGCGTCCATTGATCTTTCCTCCATTACGAATGACGGCGCGAACAACGGCGGGCAGTCCCCGCAGGATCAGAAATTGGATCAGTTCATGAACAACGGAATTGCCGAATACCGCGAATCCGGCATCAGCAAGTTCTACAACGGCATCGGCGGCGGGCTTTATCGCACGATTTCCACCGTTGAGGACAAGAACGGCAATAAGGTGACCGTTTCCACGCAGATCGACGCGCTGGCTGCCGCCGCAAAACTGGCG
>CAKSUH010000244.1 GCA_934500855.1 uncultured Eubacteriales bacterium | reverse complement strand
TCACGCAGACGCGCGTTGACATCACTCAGCTTGCGCTCGAATTCCGCTCCGCCCTGCTCGATTGCGGTACGGCTCTCGGTGATTTCCGCAAGCGTCGATTTTGCCGTTTCCAACTCCTCGCCGTCACAACGGATCTTCTCCTCTGTCTCGGCAATCTGCGCCTCGCGGGCACGGACCCGCTCCGAAAGCGCGTCGCGCTCCTGCGTCAGCGTGGCAATCCGATCCTCGCAATCCCTGCGCAGGGTGTTCTCGGTTTCAATGTCCTTCTGCGCCTCGCTGATCTGAATGAACAACTCGGTAATCCGACGGGCATTGCTTTCCTTTTCCAACACCGTATCGCCGTGCTCGGCTTCCTTTTCCTTTCGGAAGTCACGGATTTCGGAAATGCGATGCGCAAGACCGTCCCGCTCGGCACAAAGCCTTGTCAGATCCTCTTCATAGCGCGCGCGCGCCTCCTCAAGCTGCTTCATATCGTTCTTCAGTTTGTCAAGCAGCGTGTTGTTCGCATCCAGTTTTGCGCGCAGCTGTTCCAGTTGCGCCGCTTCGGTGTTCCGCAGAACGCCGATCAGTTCGCGGCGGTCCTCGGCGGAATTGCGGCGCTCCTCCAGTTCTTCCGCTTCTCCCGTGAGTTCGGACAGCTGCTTTTCCAGTTTCGCTACGGTCGCCTTCTTTTCATTCAGGTCCGTCTCAAGCCGCTTAACCTCGCTCCCGCGGGAGAGAATCCCGTTCCCCGTGCGGACCGAGCCGCCCGTAAACGAACCGCCGACATTGATCTGCTGACCGTCCAGCGTTACCGCACGGACGCGGTAATGCGTGGCGCGTGCCATCACATTGGCATTGTCGATGTTGTCAAAAACCACCGTCCTGCCCAGAAGCGAGGACAGCACATCGCGGAATTTTCCGTCGCAGGAAACCAGACTGTCGGCAATGCCGATATAGCCGCGGTAGCCCGCCGCTTCGGTCATCTCGCGCGTTGGCTGGGATGCCTTCATGGAGGTCAGCGGGAAGAAAGTTGCCCGTCCCGCTTCGCCGCGCTTGAGGGCATACATTGCCGCCTTTGCGGTCGCTTCGTCCTCCACCACGATATTCTGAAGGTTTGCACCGAGTGCGATTTCCAGCGCGGTCACATAGCGATCCTCAACCGAGATGACTTTTGAAAGCGGACCGTAAATCTTCCCGCAGGGCGCACCGTGATTGTCGGTGATCTTCCCCTCGTCATACTGTTTCATGACATAGCGGACCGCACCCGAATAGCCCTCGAAATGCTCCTCCATGGAACGGATGGTTGCAATCCGCTGTGCCAGAGAATCCTGACGGAATTTCGCATCGTTGCAATCCTTTTCCGCCGCGCGGACCAGAACCGCCACGCGCCCCGCCTTGGTTTCGGCGTCGGCGATCTCATCGTCGATAGCGGCAAGCTCCGCATCGTATTTTGCCACGGTCTCTTCCTTCGATTTGCACTGCCCGCCGAGGGTTTCCGAGATCTTCCGATAGCCGTCCATCTCCTGCAGAGCGGAGCTGTTCTTGTCGAAATCGGTGGTTTTGGCATTGTCAAGGACCGAAATGCGGATATCCACATCCTTTTCCTCGGCTTCCAGATCGCGGATATCGGCAAGTGCCTGCGCGATTGCCGCCGAGAGGTCGGCTTCCTTTTTGCCGAGTGCCGCCTGCGCTTCGTTCAGCCTGTCCTGCTCCTCGCCGAGATCGGCAACGCGGTTTTCCAGTTCTCCGATCTTCTTGGAATGCGCCGCGCTTGAAGCGGTTTCCGCCGCAATGGACTTCTCGGTTCCCGCCAGCGACCCCTGCGTTGCCGCGATCAGATCGCGTGCGTGCGCAATGTCGTTCTGTGCAACCGTGCGCCGCCGCTCCAACTCATGGCAGCGGTCGGTCTGTTCCCGAATGCGTCCGAACAGCTCCTCGCTTTTCAGTCTGCTCGATTGCGCCGCCTCGGACAGCTTTGCATACTGCGTATCCAATGCCTGAATGCTGTCCTCCGCCGTTTGCAGGTCAAAGGTCGCGCGCGACATGGCTTCCTCCGCGGCACTCAGTTCATCGCGGATCTTTTCGGTGTCGTAAAGCCACAGTGAGACATCCGCGCGCTTCTTGCCCGCGTGTAACTCAATCGCTTTTTTCGCGCGTTCCGCTTCCTTTTTCAGCGGCTCGACGCGCGAGGCGACCTCGGAAAAGATGTCGGACAGGCGGCTGATGTTGTCCTCCGCCTCCGCCAGTTTCCGCTCGGCTTCGGTTTTCTGATGGCGGTATTTCGCAATTCCCGACGCGTCCTCGAACACACTGCGGCGCTCCTCGCTTTTGCGGGAAACCATCTCGGCAATTTTTCCCTGCCCGATGATGGAGTAGCCGTCGCGCCCGATACCCGTGTTCATGAACAGCTCGTAGATATCCTTCAGACGGACCGCCTTGCGGTTGATAAAATATTCGCTGTCTCCCGCACGGTAGTAACGTCTGGTTACGGTCACTTCGTCAAACGGGCAGTCCAGCTTTGCGAAATCGCCCCGATTGTCAAAAGTGACCGACACCTCGGCATATCCCATCGGACGGCGGCTGTCCGCTCCGCCGAAAATGACATCCTCCATCTTGCTTCCGCGCAGGCTCTTGGAGGATATTTCGCCCAAGACCCACCGCATGGCATCGGCAATGTTGGATTTTCCGGACCCGTTCGGACCGACAATGACCGTAACGCCCTGCCCTTCGTCGGCGGCAACATTCACATCAACGCCGCGGTCAAACAGAAGTCTTGTCTTGTCGGGAAAGGACTTGAAGCCCTGCATTTCCAGTGATTTCAGATACACAGCAGATGTTCTCCTTCTTTGT
>CAKSUH010000243.1 GCA_934500855.1 uncultured Eubacteriales bacterium | reverse complement strand
GCGGAGCCGATTCCAATTCTTCAATGCGATCGCATCCGCCCGCGAGGTAATCCTCCACGCGCAGAGCCGCCGAGCGCAGGCGCTCCTTCAGTCCGCCGATGCGGATTTCCTGCGCGGAGAATCCGAAAGTCTTGTTTTCATGATACCACTGCTTACGGAAGGCGACAAGAAAGCGTTCGGTCCGCTCCAGAATTTCGGGAATGACCTCATGCGCCAGCCGCCCCAGTTCGGCGCGGTCCCCCGCTCCGTATGCTTCGTACAACTGCCATCCCAAGGTCGCTTTCAGTTCCAACACCTCGCAAAGTCTGCCGAGCGCTTCGAAACCGTAGCCGAATTTTTCGTTGTCCGACAGCGACAGCAGCCGTTTTGCGCGCGCAGCATACTCCCCTCCGACCGTTTCGCGAACCATGTGGCAATCGCACAGCCGCTCCAGAGGGTCGTTGAAGAACAGATCCTTTGCGGGCGCCATCACACTGTCGGTCACCTCCGCCGAGCATTCCGGAAGCGAGTTCGGCAGATCGAACGCCAACAGATCCGCAATCGGAATCAGGAAACACTGCCGCGAACGGACATCCAACCATGCGCGGTCGGTTCTGCCGTGGTAGCAACGCTCGGCAAAGTACAGAATGGACGCAAGGTTCGATATCTGCGACGCTTCACCGCCGTCATCGCCCCAACCGGTGACCAGAATCTCGTCCACGCCGTATTTCTCGCAGGTGTCCAGTTGAATCTCGGAGGATTTGATCGAGAACGCGTTATGCGCGCCGAAGCCGTACCATTTCCACGCTCCGCCCGCAAACAGGATGGGATTGCTGAATTTTTTGTGGCACATCAGCATATGGTCGCACAGTGCACGGTCGGTGGTATAGTAATCCCAGTAGACCAGCTCCAAGCCCTCGGGAACGCGTTCAACCACATCCTGCGGGACCTCGCCTTCCCGCACGCGATACCGTCCGCCGAATGCCATGCGGAAGAACATATCGCTCCAGATCATCGGGCGGAAGCCGACCTCGCGGCAGAGCGCCACCACGCGATCCAGATGTTCCAACATGATATCGGACGGCTTTCTGTAACCGTTGCGCTTGAGGTATTCGCCACAGCCGATCATATGCGCCTCATCCATGCCGAGATTCACGCGGCGCGAGCGGAAACAGGATGCCAGCTGACGGAGGACCGCCTCGATAAAGCGATAGGTCCGCTCATCCCCCACCATCAGAATGTCGCCCGTATCGGTGTAGCCCGAAAAATCGGGCCAGTGCAGCGTTGTTGCCAGATGTGCCAGTGACTGCACGCAGGGAATCAGTTCCAAACCGAAGCTGTAAGCATAATCATCCAGTTCCCGCAATTCGTCTGCGGTGAATCTGCCGCGCATATGCCCGAAATAGGGATATCCCGGAAGTTCATAAGTATCTTCGGTATAGAGCATCATGGAGTCGTAGCCCATGCCCGCAAGATAACGGATCATCCGTTTTGCAAAGGGAATGTTGAACACCGCGTTGCGGGAGCAGTCTCCCATATAGGAAAGCAAGCGGTAACGCGCCGTTTCCCGCACGGGCTTGCCGTCGCTCAGGAAAGTCGGCAGATAGCTCAGGGCGCGAAACAGTTCACAGGTCTTGCGGTAGGTCAGTGACACGCGGTCGGCAGTTCCCTCCACGGCAAGGCAATCCCCCTCGCGGCAGGAAACGGAAACGCCGTCTGCATCCGAAACGGTCAGTCCGATGTCGGAGCAGTATTCCTTCACGGGTCCCCGCAAAGTCTCGGGCAGATCGGTAAAACGGACGGTTGTCTTGACAGTCATGATTCTTCTCCTCTTCAAATATTGTATGATTCGGGCAATCCCGCGCCGTTGCACTTCGGAAATGCGCGGAGTTGCCTTATTATATCACAAAAAATGCGTTGGGTCTATAGAAATACAGCCGCTTTGTCTTGAATTTCAGTTCCCGCCGACAAGCGCCGCGGCGCGGTCGTTTCCGTCGGCAAAGGAGACTTTCCCCACCGTGCGGACCGTCTCCAGCGCGGCACATCCGCGGAAGGCATCTGCGCCGACTTCGCGCACACCGCCCAGATCAACGGTTTTGAGCCTGCGGCATCCGAGAAACGCCCCGTTCGGCAAAATCTCCAGCGTTTCCGGAAGCGTCACGCACTCCAGTGCGGTACAGCCGAGAAAAGTATTGATGCCGAGTTCGGTCACGCCGGACGGCAGCGTCAGTTCCGCAAGTGCCGTACAGCCGGAAAAGGCGTGCTCCCGTACCGCCGCAATGCCTGCGGGGAGCGTTACCTCACGCAGATTGACGCAGTTTCCGAACGCGCGGACGCCGACCTCGGTCGCGCCCGTTCCGACGGTTACCGAGCGCATGGTTGCGGCGTAGAACGCATAATCGGCAAGCGAAACGGTCCCATCGGTAAGAATGACCTCCCGCAGTCCGCCCGGGTACAGTCCCTCGGAGGTTTCCGCCGTCCGTGCGCCGAACAGCCAACCGAGAAAGCGGTTTTCCGTGCGGCTTTCCCCCGCAAACGGCAGAGTCAGGCGGCGCAGACCGTTACAGTTTCCGAGCGCCTCGCGCCCGATCCGCTCCAGTGCGGAAAGGTTCACTTCGGAAAGTGCGGAGCACCCCAAAAGCGCGCCCTCCCCAACCTGCGTCACACGGGACAGATCAATCCGTTTCAGAGACGCGCAACGGGCAAACGACCAATTGCCGATCTCGGTTATCGTCTCCGGCAGGCTGACCGTAACAAGGTCGTTGCAATCAAAGAGCGCATGATCGGGCAGTTCGGTCGCGGTTCCGCCGATTTCCAGAAAGTCGACATGACGCAGATCCCGTGTGTTGTTCAGCTCCCAGCTT
>CAKSUH010000242.1 GCA_934500855.1 uncultured Eubacteriales bacterium | reverse complement strand
CAAGCAGGGTTCGGGACAGAGTCCCGAGGTCTTAAGAAAGGCAGGTAAAGCACCATGCAAAGCGATGTGCGTTTTTTGTGGCGGGATTGCCTGCCGGAACTGCGAAAAAAGAAAATTCTGATCTCGGAACTCACGGAAATGCACGAAGTCCCAACGCACGGACATGAATTTCTGGAGCTGACCTCTATCACGGCAGGACAGGTCATCCATACACTGGACGGGCAGGAGCAAACACTTGAAGCGGGCGATTACTTCATTGTTGACTACGGAAGCCGACACAGCTACCGCGCGAGCGGCAACAAGGGGTACGGCAATATCGACTGCCTCTTTCTGCCCGAACTGCTCGACCCCGCGCTGAAAGGAACCGTCAGCCTCCGCATCGTGCTGGACCATTACCTCCTCCACTATAACATCCGCGCGCTGACCCAGAACCCCGCACATATGGTCTTTCATGACGGCGACGGCAGAATCCGCGCCCTGCTCGGCAGAATGCAGGAGGAAGCCGACCGGCAGGAGCCGGGTTATACCGAGCTTCTCCGCTGTTACCTGCTGGAAATCCTGTTGCTGACCATGCGACACCTTGACGACGCATCCTGCGCGGCGGCGGGCGATGACATCTGCGGGTTTCTTGCCGCGTATGTCCGCGATCACTATATGGAGCAGATCAGCTTGCAGGAACTGGCGGGAAGGCTGAATTACAGCGTTTCCTATGTCAGCAGAATCTTCAAAAACGGCACGGGAATGTCCTTTATGGCATACCTGCAAAACTACCGCGTGGCAGAAGGCTGTCGCCTGCTTGCCTCCTCGGACCGAACGGTTGAGGAGGTCGCGGCAATGGTCGGCTACAAGGACGCCAAATTTTTCGCGTCGCTCGTCCGCCGCTTTCGCGGAAGCGGACCGAGCCGAAACCGCCGTAGCGCACGGTCGGTGCCCGCTGCCCCCGAAATTCCCGACGCACCCCAAGCTCCCGAAAGAAAGGAACCGATATGAAACGAACCCTCACCGCGGCACTTGCCGCTCTGGTCCTCTGCCTGTCCCTGACAGGCTGCTCATCCGCAAAAGGAAAAACGCTCCTGACGCTTGAAAAAGACGGAAAGACCGCCACTCTGTCGGTCAACCTCTACGAGCTGATGCTCTCGCGCATTAAGGGAGCGCTGATCGGAGGCGGCGCAACCAACAACGGCTTTTCTCCGACCGATGACGCATTCTGGAATGTCCTTGATCGGTACGGCGACAGCGACGAGTTGCAGACCTGCGGCGATCACTACAGCAGTCTGATTCTGGAAAACTGCAAAACCTATGTTGCCGCCGAATGGCTGTTTCAAAACGAGGGACTGACCCTTTCGGACGCAGCAATCGCCAAGGCGGACGGTAAACTGGAGGACCTGCTGAAAACTTACGGCTCCAAAACCAAGCTCAACGCGGTTCTCGCGGACTACGGGGTCAACTACGCCATGCTGCGCGAAGCCTACCTGTTGGAGGAAAAGGTTTCCGCTCTGCAAACCCATTTCTACGGCAAGGACGCCTCCGGAGTGGGTCCCAACATCAAGGAAGCCTTTCTGGAAGCGCATTATGTCCGCTTCCGCCAGATCGTTCTGCCGCTCTACCGCTATGTTTATGTGACCGACAATAACGGGGACGCGATTTGGTACAAAAAGGAATCCACGCTTTCCAAAATCGCCTACGATTACAAGAACGGCTTTACCAGAAAGAACGGAGACGGCACGCCCGTGACCGATTCCAACGGCGATGAGATATACTTTTGGACAAAAGACCCCCCCGCGGACGGCAAGGACCGCATCTGCTATGACACCGAGAACGGCATCCGTAGTTACAAAATGAAAGGCTCGGTCGCCGAGACCGAGGAAATGACGGTCGAGGAAATCAAGCAGGCCAAGAAAGATGCGAAAGAACTGTTTGCCAAGTTGGAAACCGTTGACGATGCCACGTTTGAAGAATGGATGGAAAAGAAAAACGAGTATCCCACGGGCGAGGACAAGTACACGGACGGCTACTACCTGAGCGTTGATATCGACTATGCGAACGCGGGCAATACGGTTGCCTACCTCGCCGAGATTACGGGCAAATTAAAGGATGCGGAACCGGGAACCGTTGTGCTTGTGGAGTCGGGTGACGCAATCCACATCGTGCGGAAATACACGCCTACCCCCGAAGCTTACAATCTCGCGGAAAACGAAACCTTCTTCCAGCTGTTCAACTCCTCCCTGACCGAGTCGCTTTTCGATGCGCGTTGCCGCGAACTGTTTGACTGCATTACGGTGGACGAAAAGGTGCTTGCCTCGGCTACCGACATCCGCCGCATCGGGGCGAATCTCTATCTGTACTGACTCTGCGGACCGTGCCGATAAAAGCGAGGTGCCTTCATGCTCAGAATCAGAACCGCAACCGAAGCCGATTCGGAAGCAATCCGATCCGTTTACCGCGCCGCGCAGGAATTCATGATCCGAACGGGAAATCCGAATCAGTGGGGACGATCCTACCCGGACGAAGAACGGATTCGAGCCGACATCCGTCAAAACGCCTGTCGGGTCCTCTGCGATGAAACCGGGATCCATGGCGTGTTTGCGCTGTTTCGGGGCGCGGAACCGACCTATGCGCAGATTGAGGGCGGAGAATGGCTGAACAGCGCGCCTTATGTGACGATTCACCGCATGGCGGGAGACGGAACGGTGCACGGACTGTTTCGCTGTGCCGTGCAATACTGCAAAGGCTTATCCGACAACATCCGGATAGACACGCACGCCGATAACCGCATCATGCAGGCGCTGATCGAGAAAAACGGGTTTGTGAAATGCGGCATCATTCATGTCAGTGACGGAACGCCGCGAATCGCCTACCATTGGACGAAACGATAGCCCGCCGCCCGCA
>CAKSUH010000241.1 GCA_934500855.1 uncultured Eubacteriales bacterium | reverse complement strand
GAACAGCCAACCGAGGAAGCGCTTTCCCTCCTCCGTCGGAATCGGCGTGTGCAGGGCGTACAGGGAGGTTGCGCCCACCAGAATATCGCTTCCGAATTTCGTTACGCTGTCGGGAATCCAAAGCACTTTGATGCCTGTGCAGTCCCGAAAAGCGCCGTCCGCAAGTGCCGCAACAGGCTTCCCTCCGATTCGGTCGGGGATTCTTACCCGCTCGTCCGAACTGACATAAGCGGTCACCGTTACGCCGTCGGCGTCCTCCGTGACCGTAAAATCGGCTTCCGCGGATTCCTTCAGTTCCGCAAAAGGCAACTTTGCGAGCGCCTCGTAATCAATCGGGTCCTCGGTCCCGGTCTCGGGTGCCGGAGCGGGAGCGGAAGGCGCCGCCGTCACGCGTTCGGTCGTTTCGGGGACCTTCGGCGTTTCCTGCTTTTTTCCGCAGGCGGAAAGCAGGACAGCCGCCGAAAGCAGAATTCCGACGCATATCATTCGTTTCTGTGTCATTTCGGTTTCTCCGTAAACATTCATTACTGATATTGTATCACATCCCGTCCCCCTCCGCAAGCCTTTTTTCAAAAATTCACAATATCTTTCCATTCTTTCCCGCCCGTTCTCTTGTAAAATGCAAACAAAAATGGTATAATAGTATGTAGTTACGGAATCCGCAGAAACAATTGCGAAATCCGATTTCGACGGAGGAAGCCATGCAATACACGGTAAAGGCGGAGGACAGCGGCAAGACCGTAAAAATTTTGATCGCCGAGCTGTTACAGCCGTCCTCCAAAATGCTGAAATATCTCAAATACCGCGAGGACGGAATTCTGCTGAACGGCTCCCGCGTGACGGTTCGCGCCACGGTACGGGAGGGCGATCTGCTCACGCTCTCGCTTCTCGACCCGCAGGACGCGCAAAGCCCCGAAGCGGTCGATCTGCCGCTCTCGATTCTCTACGAGGACAGCGATCTGGTCGTTCCCTCCAAACCCGGCAATATGCCCACGCATCCCTCCCGCGATCACTACCGCGACACGGTGGCGAACGCGCTGGCATACCGCTACCGAAACAACCCGACCCCGTTCGTTTTCCGCCCCATCAACCGTCTCGACCGCGAAACGAGCGGGTTGCTGTTGGTGGCGCGGAACAAACTGGCGGCGGGGCGGCTGACAAAATCCATGCAGGCGGGCGAGATTCACAAGACCTACCTCGCAATCCTTTCGGGCGACTGTCCGGCGGACGAGGGCGAGATCAACCTCCCCCTGCACCGCTCGGCGGCAAGCATCATTGTGCGGGAAGTCTGCTCCCCGGACGCGCCCGATGCCGAGCCTTCCCGAACCCGCTACCGCGTGCTTGCGCGGCGGGACGGATACACCATGGTAGAGGCAAACCCTCTGACGGGTCGCACGCATCAATTGCGGGTTCATTTTGCATCGCTCGGATGCCCGATTGTCGGTGACACGCTCTACGGCACCGCCGACCCGCGCATCGGCAGGCAAGCCCTGCACGCAAGGTCACTTTCCTTCCCGCATCCCACGGGAGGCGAGCGCCTGACCCTGACCGCGCCCCTGCCCGACGATCTTTCCAACCTGATCGGCGCTCTTTTTCCCGATCTGAAAGGAGTCTTTGATGAACCGTAGCCCCTCCCCTGACAAACCGCGCCTGCCGCTTGCCTGCAAGATCATTTACAGTATCTTTGGCGTTTGCGGACTGCTCTATTTCCTCTTCACGCGCAGCGCCGCCTTCTCGGATTGGTTTAATTCGCACCTGAGCCTTTGGGGGCGCAGACTGCTCTCGTTTCTGACGGTCCTGATTCCCTTTTCTTTGGCGGAGTTCCTGATTCTCTCCCTGCCCGTCCTCGTTGCGGTGCTGATTCTGCTTGCCGTGCGAAAATACAGCGGAAGCTGGCGTGCGGCAGGCGTTTATGTGGGGAAGTTGGCGGCGGTCCTGTGCGTGATCGGCATTCTGTTTATCCTCTGTTTTGCCCCCGGATACTACGGTATGACGCTTGACAAAAAATTGGGGCTGGAGCGCAAGCCCGTTTCCGCCGCGGAACTGGAGGCAACGGCGCGCATTCTCTCCGCCGAGTTGGCGGCAGTCTCGGACGATCTGATCTTCACCTCGTCCAAATCTTCATCGGTCATGCCCTTTTCCTACAGCGAAATGAACCGCCTTCTAATGGAGGCTTACGACCGCTACACCGAAACCCACGACTTCCCCGACCACTTCTACAGCCGCACCAAGCGCGTCATGCTCAGTGAGGCGATGTCCTACACGCACATCACCGGGGTTTACTCCTTCTTTACGGGAGAAGCCAACATCAATGTCAACTTCCCCGACTACACGATCCCCTTCACGGCGGCGCACGAGTTGGCGCATCAGCGGGGCGTTGCGCGGGAGGACGAAGCGAACATGATTGCGTTTCTGGTCTGCATGGAGTCGGACAATCCCTATATCCGCTACAGCGGCTTACTGAATGTTTACGAATATGTTGCCTCGGCGCTCTACTCTGCGGATAAAACCGCTTACGGCGAGGTCTGGAGTTCGCTTCCCGCCGCCGTACGACAGGAGGAACGCGCCTACTCGGTGTTCTTCGAGAAATACAAGGAAAACACCGCCGCAACCGTGAGCGAATCGGTCAACAACGCGTACCTGCAGTCGCAGGGTTCGAAGGAAGGCACACGCAGCTACAACATGGTGGTTGACCTTACCGTGGCTTACTACCGCGATAAAAGGTGAGCGAGGTTGGGGAAGATAACTAAAATGCCTTACGCGAGTGTCGAGATCCCGCCTGCCGGCGCCCCTGCGGGGTTCGACTGCGCGGCATTCTTTGATTGTATCACTTAAGTTTTGATATCTGTGCCGCTCCGCTCAGGATGACACGGAGGTTGTTTGTTTATTGGGTGATGCAATTTTGGTGTAATAA
>CAKSUH010000240.1 GCA_934500855.1 uncultured Eubacteriales bacterium | reverse complement strand
GCCCCACACTGCGGTAGAGCGCGTGCAGAATGTCGTCCTTGATCTCGCGCGGGACGAGAATCATGACCATCTCTTTCTCGGGCTGGACCGTAATTTTGAAGAAAGTCTCCGCCTCCTTCCCCGCAGTGCCGCGGGCGAACAGGACGGTCCCGCCCCGCGCGCCGAACTCCTTTGCGGCGTCCATGACCGCGTCCGAAAAGCCTGCGTCCACAATGCAGACAATGACCTCATGTGTATATTCCATGTTCAATCCTCCGTTACCGTGATCCGGTTATTTCCGTTGCCGGTTGTTGGTCAGAAACTGATAGATCGCCGCGCCCGCCACACTGGAAAGCGGCACGGTGTAGGCAATCCCTTTTCCGTCGCGGATCGTTCCGAACTTCTCCTCCAACCCGCGCAGAGCCGCAGGCGCCATGTCCTCGCGGACAAGGCTGAAGAGCACGCTTTTTTCGCAATCCTCAAGCCCGAGGTAGTGCAAAAGGTCCGAATCCGCGGTTCCCCGCGCGCGCATACTCAGTTGCATATTGATCTCAAATTCCTGCAGATAATCCGTGTAGAACTCCGCTTTGTTCTTGTTGACCACCGTAATGAGCAGTTTGAGCTTTTTCGGCGCAACATTTTCGGTCGGCGCAAAGCGCTTTCTGCGATTCTCTTCCATGTTCTACCTCCTTTACAGGAAACTGATGATCTGCTCGTCGTCCGCGTCCAGAATCCGCTTCATGGCGATGCGCTCCCGCACCCTGCTGCGCAGAATGGCTTGGAAACCGAGCAGTTGGATGGTGATCAGCGGCGACATGGCACCCCTCGCCACGATACCGAATGCGTTGGAAAGGACTTTTTCCTGTCCGCCGAGAACCGCGCAGGCGCCGATGGCAAAGGGCAGGATGAAACTGGAGGTCAGAGGACCCGAAGCAACGCCGCCCGAGTCAAACGCAATGGCGGTGTAGATTTTCGGCACGAAAAACGACAACCCGAGCGAGAGGAAATAGCCCGGAATGAGGTAGTACAGAATGCTGAAATCCAGCAGAATCCGCAGCATGGAAAGCCCGATGGACAGCCCCACGCCAACCGACAGCGCAATCATCATGGCGCGGCGGCTGACCGTTCCGTTGGTGATGCCCTCCACCTGCTTGTTCAGGACATGGACCGCAGGCTCGGCAAGCACCACGACCATTCCCAGCACAAATCCCGCAACCACAAGCAGCGCCGGGTGGTTGCCCGCCAGTTCCTGCCCCATTTTGAAGCCGATCGGCATGAAACCGACCGCAACCGAAGTCAGAAACAGCACCAGTCCCACAAAGGTATAAAGAATGCCGACTGCGATATGTCTGATTTTCTTTTTCGGCAGGTGCAGGAACGCCAGCTGAATCACGGCAAAAAAGGCAACGATCAGCCCGAGCGCCAGAGCAACCTCCTTGACCACGCCGCCAAGGGTGGGCAGGAAATTCGCGCCGATGTGCGATGTAATGCTGTAATCGGGAAGCGCGTAGTTGATTTCTCCCCGAATCGAAATGCCCAATGCCATGACCGCGAGAATCGGTCCGATGGAACAGAGTGCAACCAGACCGAAACTGTTCTCCCCCGCGTCCTTGCCGCCGAGGGTCGCCGCCACGCCCACACCGAGCGCCATGATGAACGGCACCGTGATGGGACCCGTGGTCACGCCGCCCGAGTCAAACGCCATGGGCAGAAAGTCCGCATTGCCGTTGATGACCACAAGCGAGGTCAGCGCAAACAGAAGCATATAGAAGAACATCAGCATGGCGGCAAGGCTCTTGCGGAACACAATTTTGAGAATCGCCAACATCAGAAACAGCCCCACGCCGATGCCGACCGTGACACTCATGAGGGTTCCATTCATGACTTCCGCCACCTGCGTTGCAAGCACCGAGAGGTCCGGTTCCGCCACCGTGATGAACACGCCCATGACGAAACAGACCGCCAGAAGCAGACCGAGACTGCGCGATTTGGAAAGTCCCGCGCCGACCTGCTCCCCCATCGGGGTCATCGCCATGTCCGCGCCGAGGTTGAACAGACCCATGCCGAGGATCAGCATGAGCGCCGAGACGCTGAATACCAGCATCTCCTGTCCCGTCAGATGTACCAAAGGGGTAAGGTTCAGAAGCAGGACGATCGCCGTTACCGGAAGAACCGATGTCAGCGCCTCCTTGAGCTTGAGCGAAAGAATTCGAATCACGGATTACCTCCTTGAATAGGGAATGTGTTTATCGTTTGGTGGGGGTAGCGTTTGGTGGGTTGAAAATTATCCCCCCTCATCAGTCGCTTACGCGACAGCTTCCCCCCGAGGGGAAGCCTTTTTTGCAAGATTTCTTTCGTAATTACATAACAAGACGGTAAGCGGGAATATATATACGCCCTCATCCGTCGCTTACGCGACACCTTCCCCCTCGAAGGGGAAGGCTATGATGCGTGACTTTCTCCTTTGGACTTGCTTTTTGAAGAGAACAGACTTGCTTCTTGAAGAATGCTTTTTGAAAATATAAGGTATGAAGTACTCTTTATATAGCTTGCAGAACCAACGGAAGCCTTCCCCTTCGAGGGGGAAGGTGTCGCGTAAGCGACGGATGAGGGCAGATCGTGAAGGCGACCACGATTCAAAGTCCTATTTGCCCTGTTCGCACCGCCTATAGCAGACTTTCCCTCGGGGGGATCGCCGTAGACGACGAATAAGGGCGGATCGTGAAAGCAACCCACGATTCAAAGTCCTATTTGCCCTGTTCGCACCGCGTATAGCAGGCTTCCCCTCGGGGGATCGCCGTAGACGACGAATAAGGGCGGATCGTGAAAGCAACCCACGATTCAAAGTCCTATTTGCCCTGTTCGCACCGCGTATAGCAGGCTTCCCCTCGGGGGATCGCCGTAGACGACGAATAAGGGCGGATCGTGAAAGCAACCCACGATTCAAAGTCCTATTTGCCCTGTTCG
>CAKSUH010000239.1 GCA_934500855.1 uncultured Eubacteriales bacterium | reverse complement strand
TGGCGCTTCTGATTCTGCTCTATTCGGCTCAGATTTACGGCGACTTCACGGGCGGAATCGACATCACCATCGGTTTTGCCGAGATGCTCGGAATCCGTCTCAAGGAAAATTTCGACCGTCCGTTCTCCTCGCGTTCGGTCAAGGAATACTGGCGGCGTTGGCACATCACCATGGGGACATGGTTCACCGACTACATCTTCTATCCGCTGTCGGTCTCGGGACCGATGCAGAAGCTGTCGAAGTGGTCGCGCGCCCATCTCGGAAACGCGCTCGGCAAGCGGATTCCCGTCTACCTTGCAACTGTTGTGACATGGTTCCTTACGGGGCTTTGGCACGGCGCGGGGTGGAATTTCATCGTTTGGGGACTGCTCAACTGTGCGGCGATTCTGATTTCGCAGGAGTTGCAACCGCTTTGGGATCGCTTTCACCGCGCCGCGCCGCGTCTCTCTGCTTCGGGTGCGTGGGGGTGCTTTCAGGCAATCCGCACTTTCCTGCTGATGGGGCTGTTCCGCAGTCTGGATGTTTACCGCGATGTGCCGCGGACCTTCCGCCTCTGGGGGAGTCTGTTCACGGGCGGGAAGTGGGCGGAGCTGTTTACGGGCGGTTTCCTCTTGCTCGGTTTATCCGCGCGCGAGTGGATCGTTCTGCTTTGCGGAATTCTGATCCTCTTTACAATCAGCCAGGTCACAAAGCGTTTCCCTCTGCGTGACGCGCTCTGTTCGCGCCCCGTTCTCCTTTCTTTCGTTCTGACGCTTACGGTCTTGCTCATCCTCGTTTTCGGCTCTTACGGCATCGGCTACAACGCGGGCGATTTCATCTACGGTCAGTTTTAGGATGCGCCAGAGGGGGCTTTTAAGGAAAGACAACGCTTCGCTACTGACGGTTGCAAGCAACCGTCACCCCTCTGGACTCCCGCAAACCTTTTCACCCGGACATACAGAGTGCGAACATCGTGCCTCTGGCTTTTGGTTTGAAGTGACACAGAGCGTAGCGCGTAAACGGCTACAAAAAGTCAGTACCACATAAACATAGGGGAATAACCCCCCTTCGTTCAAGTTCTTGAAAGTCTTGAAAACTTCTTTCAAGAAGTTTTCAAGTAGGGTTTGGGGCAACGCCCCAAGGTCTATCCCACTTCTATCCGGTAGCGGGAGAGAAGCGACAGCTTTAGCAGCCGGAATGCGTAGCGCGTAAATGGCTACAAAAAACAGCACCACCTAAACATAGGGGTAAAATCCCCCTTTGTTAAAGTTCTTGAAATTCTTAAAAACTTCTTTCAAGAAGTTTTTAAGCAGGGTTTGGGACAGAGTCCCAAGGTCTTAAAGAAAGGAGAAGCATGAAAAAAGGAATCCGACGGGCGCTGTGCGTTACCGTGCCGATATTGGGATTGATAGCCCTGTGGCTTCTCCAAGCGCTCATGGTCCCGAAATACGCCGATGGAGAGAACCGCGAGGGCGGGCTGTCGGCGGACTATTACGAGTGGACGGGGGAGAGGCATGATGTCCTGTTCCTCGGCGACTGCGAAGCGTATGAAAGCTACACGCCGCCAACGCTGTTTGAAAAGTACGGTATCACTTCGGTGATACGGGGGACCCCGCAACAGCTCATGTGGCATTCGTACTACCTGCTCCGCGACACCCTCCGCTACGAAACCCCGAAAGCGGTTGTCCTCAATGTTTATGCCCTGCGATACGGCGAGCCGCAGAACGAAGCCTACAACCGGCTGGCGCTGGACGGCATGAAGTGGTCACCCGATAAGGTTGCGGCAGTGAAAGCCTCCATGACCGATGAGGAGACTTTTGCTTCCTACCTTTTCCCGCTCCTGCGCTACCACGGCAGGTGGGGCGAGCTGACCGAGGACGATGTGACCTACCTGTTCGGACACAAAACCGTATCGCATAACGGCTATCTCATGCAAACGGGGACCGTCCCGCAGAGCGGCGAAAAGCCGGACCCGTTCCCGCTTGCCGATTACACCCTGCCGAAGCGGTCGATGGCATATCTGGAGCGCATCCGTGCGCTGTGCGTGGAGAAGGGAATCGAGCTGATTCTGGTCAAAGCGCCGACCAACTCGGCGGACTTCTATTGGTTTGACGAATGGGAGAAACAGGTTCGTGACTATGCGGAGAAATACGGACTGACCTATTACAATTTCATTCCGTTGGCGGGCGAGATCGGGCTGGATTGGTCAACCGACACCTATGACGGCGGAATTCATCTGAACGCTTCGGGCGCGGAGAAGCTGACCGACTATATCGGAAAGCTGTTGCAGCTGCCGAAGCACGCAATCCCCGACCGCAGGGACGAGGCGGACACCGCCGCGCTCTGGGCGGAGAAAATCGAGCGGTACTATGCCGCAAAAGGAGAAAACGGAACATGAAACGGATTATGATTGCGGTACTGGGGCTTCTGATGCTCCTGCCGCTTGTTGCCTGCGGCGGAAAAGACGCGGGCTGGAAGGATTTCACGGCTGGCGGTGTGACGCTGACGGTTGGGGGCAAGTGCGCGGACGCGCTCAAAACGCTGTCGGCGTCCTGCACCAAGACCACGCCGAGCGCGACCTGTTGGAAAGAAACGGGCGAGGATGTGGTATACGAATACAAGAGCCTCGGAATCCGCCTCAAGACCTACCGCGAGAAAGAGAACGACCCGAACGAGATTCTGCGCGGGATTGAGTTGCGCTCCGACGCGGCGAAAACGCCCGAGGGGATCACCATCGGCAGTACGGCGGATGAGGTCCGCGCGGCTTACGGTGCCCCGTCGACCGACGGCGGCTCAATGCTCTCCTACGCGAAGGGAAGTGCGGTTCTGCAATTCACCCTCAAAGACGGCAAGGTCTCTGCGGTGAATTACTTCGCGGAGTGAGGAGAGGGAAAGACCTTGGAGGGGGAGGAAAGACCTTGGAGGCGCAGGGAGACCCCTTTCGGAGGGGTCTCCCTACCCTCCAAACCTCCCTGACCCACCCCGA
>CAKSUH010000238.1 GCA_934500855.1 uncultured Eubacteriales bacterium | reverse complement strand
GACCGCTTGGTGGACAAGCCGGACGGGAAGCTGCGGGCAATCCTGAGCATGAATTTGCCGGGCGGATTTGCGGTGCATGGCATCAAGATTTACGAGAATGACGGCGGGCTGTTCGTCTCTATGCCGCAGTCGTCCTACACGGCGGCGGACGGAACAATTAAGTACCGCGACATTTTCCATCCCGTGACCGCAACCGCGCGGCAAAAACTCATCGGCGCGACCGTCTCGGCGTATCACGATGCGTTGCAACAGCAGGAACAGATGCAGGCGCAAAAAGCGGCGCAATCCAAAAGCCCGAATGCAGCCCCGCGCGATGCCCCGATCATGCAGATGTAGGGGAGCAAGTCGACAATGCGATTCAAATCTGAAAGCAAAAAAACGAATTCAAAAAAACAAAACGCAAAACAAAAAAGGAGAAAAACAAAATGAAAATTCTGAATGGGTTCAAGAAGCTGGTCAAGAAGGGCGTTGCTGCTGTCAAACACTGCATTTCCGCTGTCAAGGCGTTTGTCCTGTCGTGCATTTCCGTAATCTGCGGTGCGCGGACGAGAGTCAAAGCCGCCGTCTGCCCTGCCGCAGGGGAAGGCTATGTCGATACGGGTGTGAAGATCATTATCAGCGTGGTTATCGGTGGGCTGCTCCTCGCGGGACTGTATACGCTGTTCAACTCGACCATCCTGCCGACGCTTGGCACCAAG
Organism: uncultured Eubacteriales bacterium; assembly: GCA_934500855.1. Lineage (GTDB taxonomy): Bacteria > Bacillota > Clostridia > Oscillospirales > CAG-272 > UMGS1865. The sequence goes on along the minus strand of CAKSUH010000238.1, from coordinate 2,278 downwards.
ATTTCCGAGATGTTCTCTTACACGGGGGCTTAAAATGGGACGGCTGAAATACTGGTTTTGTCCTTTCAAAAACAACCGCGGCGAGGGGAGTATCAGCACGGGTGTCAAAGTCATCATTGCTGTTGTCATCGGTGCGCTGATTCTCGGCGGGCTGTACCTGCTGTTCGCGGGGGACAACGGAATTCTTTCCAAAGTTTCCGACGAGGTCGAGGACATGATGGGCTACACGCAGGAATTGCGGGTAGAGAAGCGGCTGGACGAAGCGACGGGAAAATACAAGGTGCGGTATTCTTACGACGGCAAGCGTTGGCAGGATGCGGAGATACCGGATTATGGCGAGACTGCAACAGTGGAGAAGATTATCAGCAACAACGCCGAAAGCGGACGAATCGACGCGATGCTCATTTCGGACGGGGACAAGAAAGTGATCCTGACTTCGACCGATGGAGGTATCCATTGGGCAGAACAGATTGCGTTTACCGCAACCTCCATTACGCACTTTTACTACGGCACATCCGCCAGTCTGCCGAGCACCTCCGGCTCGTTTCAGGGCGAGCGCTTCGTGTGTCGCTACAAGAGCGGCAATTTCTACACGATGATAAGCGACGGCACGCGATGGGTGAAGCCGACATGGTCAGATCTGATTCCGATTTCATGAGGACGGGGGCAATGCCGGAAATTCTCGCGGTGCTTCTTTGGCTCGGCGTGGCGGTCGGGATTGGCTGGATTCTTTGCCGCGTTCTGAAAGGGCAGAAACTCGTTTGCCATCAGCCGTTGACATTGGCATTATCCGGTGCAATGGCGCTCGCGCTGTACTTCCGCTTCGGTCTGACTGTGACCGCCGTGCAGGGGATGTTCCTGTGGTTCACCCTCCTGTACGGTTCTATGTCCGACCTGACCGACCACACCATGCCAGACAGCGTATGGGTCACCGTGCTTGCGCTGGCGATTCCGAATCTCGTAAAACACGGCATCGTTTCCATGCTCGCGGGCGCGGTCTGCGTTATGCTGCCGCAACTGGCGCTTGCCGTCATCCCACCGCACCGCACCCTCGGCGGGGCAGACATCAAGCTGTCCGGCGCACTGGCGGTTCTGCTCGGTTTCACGGGTGGACTGACCGCATTCCTCGCGGGTCTGCTCCTGGCGGTCGTGACCGTCACTGTGCGGGACTTTGTGCAGATGCGTCTGCACAAACGGAGGGACTGCCCCAAGAAGCCCTTCGCCCTGATTCCGTTCCTTGCGGTCGGCGGAATGGCGATGTTCTTTATCGGGTAAACCAAATCAAAAATGCCGACGAAAAGCACCGTATCACAAGCGGTGCTTTTTGCCGGCGGAAAGGAAAAAACATGAAGAAAAAGAAATCCATCGGCTTCCGGTGGATCGGAAACCGGACGGTGATCGGAATCGTTTGCATAATAGCGGCAATCGGAATCTGTTTCGGGATTGCCCCGACGGTGCAGAAGCTGTCTGCGAGAAAGACAACAATCCTGCGCGTGACGCGAACCGTTCCGCGCGGGAGCTGCCTGACCGAAGCGGATGTGGAAACGGTTGAGGTTGGCAGTTACGGTTTGTCGCGGGACATCCTGCGGGATAAGACGGCGGCGGTCGGAAAGTACGCAACGACCGATTTGTACCCCGGCGAGTATCTGCTCCCCGCCAAGCTGACGGCGAATGGTGCGGATGCGAACGGGATACTGGAGAGCCTGACGGTTGGGAAGAAAGCCATCAGCGTAACGCTCGGTTCATTTGCGCAAGGTCTGTCCGGAAAGTTGGAGACAGGGGACATCGTGTCGGTCATCGTTTACAAAACCAAAGAGGGCGCCGCCGTCACGCCGCCGGAATTGCAGTACCTGCGCGTCATTACATCCACAACCTCGCAGGGCGTGGATAAGGCGAACATCACAGACTCCACACAGCCCGTGACCGTGACGCTTCTGGTCAATCAGGCGCAGGCAGAACTGCTCTCGGCATACGAAAAGAGCGCGTCCATGCACTTCGCGTTGGAGTATCGGGGAGATGCCGAAACCGCGTCACAGTATCTTGCCGTGCAGGAAGAATACTTCCGGAACGGGGGCAGTCATGAGTGAGAAAAGCGGAAAGCTGATTGCAGTCTGGGGCGCACCGCACAGCGGAAAAACGACTTTCTCGGCATCCCTCGCAACGGCAATTGCGGATTCCTACGCTTCCGCGACAGTCATTGTTCTGCACAGCGACATCGAAGCCCCGATGCTGTCGGTCCTGTTCCCGAACGCCAAGAGCGGAAGCCTCGGTTCGGTCG
>CAKSUH010000237.1 GCA_934500855.1 uncultured Eubacteriales bacterium | reverse complement strand
CAAGCGACAGCAGTCTCCCGTAGTCCGAAAACTCCGCCGAAGACACATCAATCAGCGGCAGTCTCGGATTCTTCTTTCGTAAATCCAGATAGTTTGACATCATTACCTCCTAAGACCTTGGGACGCTGTCCCTCACTTCACCCAGTCGTGCGCAGGGTCGTTCGAGCGGTTGAAGCCCTGATGGTCGCCGGACATGAGCCACAGGAAGTAGGATTGGTAACCCGGCGTTGCAACGGTGGTGTGGTAACCGTAGGGGAACTCCACCAGCTCGTCATTCTTCACGCGGTAGGCTTCGTCCACCTTGCCGTCCGCCGTGTAGACGCACTGCACCGCAAAGCCCTGCTCCGGCTCGAACAGGAAATAGTAGATTTCCTCGGCGATGCACTCGCGCGGCATATCGTCGGTGTCGTGCTTGTGCGGCGGGAAGCCCGCCCAGTTGCCCTCGGTGCAGTATGCCTCGCCGATTGTCAGCTTCAGCGCGTTGCTGTTGCCGTCCACCAGAAAGCTCGTCTCACGCTCAAACGGAACGCGTCCAAGGCGCTTGAGAACAACATGATCCTCACGCAGAACCTGCGGCTCGGTCTTGCGGTCAACCGGCGTTGCGCAGACCGCGATTTTGACACGGTCGATGGCTTCAATCTCACAGCGGTAGTCGCGCGGCAGATAGACGCACTCGGCGCGGCGGTTCTCGAATACCGTTTTGCGGTTGCCGATGTTTCGCCACTGGGCTTCACCGGAGCGGACATTGCAGTGTCCCGACAGCATAACGAACGCCGTCTCTTTGTCCCCCGTTTCAAACGGCAGTTTGTCCCCCGCGTCCAACTCGATGATCCCGAACGACAGGCGGTGCAGACTGCATTCGCCGATTTTGCAGATCTCGGTATACCCCTTTGCGGGGTGATAGGTTTTCTTAAAGTTCATAGCCGTTCTCCTTCAGATAGGTTCTGACCGTTTCGAAATCCGGCACGCTCTCCCGCGCACCGATGCCCGTGCATTTGAGCGCCGAGGTTGCGGACGCAAAATGGCAGCAGGTCAGGAAGTCATACCCGCGCAGAAGCGCCGCCGCAAACGCGCCGTGGAACACATCCCCCGCCCCGTTGGAATCCACCACCCGTGCGGGATAAATCGGGTAGGCGGTTGGTTTCGTCCCGTCAAACAGGATGCCGCCCCGCCTGCCCTGCGTGATGACCACCACGGCAGGATGATAGGTGTCAAACAGCGCTTTCGCCGCATCGGCGGCGGTTTTGCAACCCGTTTCGGCAAGCGCAAATTCCTCGCTCGGAATCAGGATGTCCGAGACCGCCAGCAGACGCGCAACGTTCGGGTAGTTCCCGCCGCAATCGTACAGCACCCGTTTCCCTGCGGCACGGGCAATGCCCGCTCCCTCCACTGCCGCATTCAGGTCGTTTCCGTCCACCATCAGGATTTCTGCTTCCGCGATGGCGGTCTTTTGCGCCGCATTCAGTACGGTCGGCGGCAGATTGCCGCGGTCGAACACGCAGGTGCGGGTGCCGCTGTCCCCTGCAAGCAGGAGCGCGGACGAAAAGGAGCGGTAGCCCGACAGCGTGGTAATCAGATCGGTCCTGACGCCGTATTTTTCAAAGTCCGAATACAGAAACCGCCCGCTTGGGTCATCGGCAAGATTCCCGATGAACGCGGTCTCTGCGCCCAGCTTTGCGGCGGTGACCAAGCCCGTTGCAACAGGTCCGCCGCCTGCCTGCCGCGATTCTTCCGCTTTCATTTTGGTGTCCTCGGTCGGGTAGGTCGGCAGACACCACAGCGTATCGGCAACACACGCGCCGATCCCGACAATTTTCGCCTTCATGCTTTCCCCTCAGCTCCCGTCAGGGCAATTTTGGAGAGCGCCAAGCGTTTGACCGCCTCAATCGGCTTCTTCATGAAGAGGTCGACCGCAAGACTGCGCGCGGGATCGTTCAGCGTTTCCTGCGTTCCGTCCGCAAAGGCACAGCAGACATCCGTGCCGATGTTCATCTTGCGCACGCCCGCCGCGATTGCCGCGCGAACCTGATCGTCCGGAATGCCGCTTCCGCCGTGCAGGACAAGCGGAATGCCGCCCGTGGCTTTGCGGATGGCTTTGACCCGCTCGATATCCAGCTTCGGCGGCTTTTTGTAATGCCCGTGCGCGTTGCCGATGAGGACTGCCAGACAGGTCACGCCGGTCTGTCTGACGAATTCCGCCGCCTCATCGGGAGACGTAAATTCGTCCATCGCGGCGTCATTGACGCTTCCGACATGACCGATTTCCCCTTCTACGCCGATGCCGACCGCCGCGCAGAGCTCCACCACCTGCCGCGTCAGCGCGATGTTTTCCTCCAGCGGGTGCATAGAGCCGTCCAGCATGATGCCCGTCATGCCCCAGCGCAGGGAGCGCTGTACCGAGAACAAATCCGGTCCGTGGTCAAGATGCAGGCAGACCGGCACGCTTGCCCGTCCTGCCGCCGCAACCGCCGCGGGACAGATGTAAAAGCCGACCTCCTCTTTGATCAGGCGCGGGTAGACCTGCACAATCACAGGTGCGTGCGCTTCCTCCGCCGCCGCAATCACTCCCATCAGGGTCTCGGTGTTGTAGACATTGAATGCCGGAACGCAGAAGCCGCCCGCCTCCGCCATCCCGATGATTGTTTGCAGATTGACAAGCATTTCAGTTTCCTCCGAGAATCAGGTCTTCCATGGACAGGATGTTCACCCCGTCCGTTTCCGCCGCCTTCAGTGCGGCATATTCGCCCACGCACGCCGTGACGATTGTTTTCGCGCCAACGCTCTCCGCGTTGAAGATTCTTCTTGCCGCGACCGCCCGCATGACCTCCGGCATCCAGTCCGCCATCAGCAGATTTCCTGCCCAGACCGTCTCCTCCCCGTGCAGAAGCATTTCGGAAAGGTCGGCGCAGGCGGAGATGAGCGCACGGGGTTCTTCGATTTCTCCAAGATCGCGCGAAAGCTGGAACGGATCCTGATA
>CAKSUH010000236.1 GCA_934500855.1 uncultured Eubacteriales bacterium | reverse complement strand
CCTGCGCCTTCGCCATATGCAGCAGAGCGCGGAACAGGACTGCAACGGTTACGCCATCGGCGGTCTGGCGGTCGGCGAGGGACCCGAGGAGATGTACCGTATCATCGACGCGGTGGAGCCGTATATGCCCGCCGATAAGCCGCGCTACCTGATGGGGGTCGGCACACCGTGCAATATTCTCGAGGCGGTTCACCTCGGCGTGGACTTCTTCGACTGCGTAATGCCCGGACGGAACGCGCGGCACGGAAACCTCTTCACATGGCACGGAAAGATCAACCTGTTCAACGAGAAATACGCGCGCGACGGTCGACCCGTGGACGAGGGGTGCGGCTGCCCCGCCTGCCGCAACTACAGCCGTTCGTATATCCGCCACCTGCTCAAGGCGAAGGAGTCGGTCGGAATGCACTTGGCGGTGGTCCATAACCTGTATTTCTACAACGAGATGACCGCGAAAATCCGCGAAGCGCTGGACGGCGGCTATTTCGAGGCGTTCTATCAGAAATACCGCAATATCCTCGGCGAACGGGTGGAGGACTGAGCACCCGCAGGAACCTGCCGCAAGGGGACGATATGCAGTCGTTTGCGGAACATAAAAAAGGAAGCCCTGAACAGGCTTCCTTTTTTGCTTGCGCGCCGAATGCGACCGCTGTTATTTTTCATCAAGCATTTCAAAAACGAGATCGCGCAGGGTGGGGTGCAGTACATTGTAGGCGTAAACGCAGTTGCCAACCTGCGTTCCGAAATAGAGCGCCGTGCGGGTCTTGCGGTCCACCATGGCGTATGCCGCCTGCGCGCCGTCCCAGCCGAATTCACCGACCGACGAGCGGGCGAGCGACCGCACGGGGTTGACATGCACGCGTCCGCAAAGCCCCCAGCCGTAACCGAAGAGCCGTCCCGCCACAAAATCCTTCCATGCCGCAGGGCAAAGGCGGTTGACCTCCATTTCGGCAATGGTTTCGGGATTCAGAAGCACATAGCCGTCGGGGGAGGTGCCGTCGCAGGCAAGCGCGGTAATGACCTTCATGTAGTCGTCCACCGTTGTAAAAAGCCCCGCCCCGCCGCTTTCGTATTCGGGCGTCGGAACAAACAGACTGTTTCCGATGGCAATCGGCTTGATGGAGCCGTCCGCGTTGTTGTATTCAAACGCCTGCGCAAAGCGGGGAAGCTGTTCCTCTGTGGGACGGAAGCCCGTGTCGGTCATGCCGAGCGGTTCAAACATCAGCTCGCGCAGGTAGTCGGAAAATTTCATTCCCGTAACAACTTCAATGACTGCCGCGAGGACATCGTGGCAAAGACTGTAACGGTAGCGGGTTCCGGGCTCAAAGCCGAGCGGTCGGTTTGCCATGGCGGAGCAGAGACTCACCGTATCGGTGCAACCTGCCGCAACCGCGTCGAGAATTTCCGGAGCGTGGGTGTCGTAGTCCATGCCGCCGGTCATGGTAAACAGATGGACAATGCGCATCGGCTCCTGCGCGGGAACAACGGTGCCGTCCTTTTGACGAACGGTCAGGGAGCCGAAGGCGGGCAGGTAGTCCGAGACCCGATCGGTCAGTTTCAGGCGCCCCTCCTCAACCAGCCGCATCGCCGCCGTGCAGGTCAGGACTTTTGTTGCCGAAAAGATCCACCATAGGGTGTCGCGATCCACGGGGCGTTTCATCTCTGCGTCCGAATAGCCGACCGCGCGGCGATAGACCTCGCGCCCGTTCCGCGTGACCGAAAGGTCGCAGCCCGGGATTCCGCGCAGGGGCATTTCATCCAGAAACCGATCCAATTTATCTGTGTTCATTCCCATACCTCACCTTAAAAAACTGCTTTTATTATAGCACGACGGCACGGTAAAGTCAACCGTTTTTTGCTTTTTCCGAAAAAAATTGCCCGAACCCCTTGCAAGAACGGCATTTGCATGGTATAATAAAGATTGGATAAGAATGATTACCGAAAAAAACGCCGCGGGCAAACGCCGCAGGCGTGGGAGGGAAACTTGATCGTTGCATTAGAGAATGCGAAATATCAATTGATCGGCATGAGGGATGATGTGCGGGAGCTGGGACTGGCGCTCCGCATAGAGGAAACAAAGGCGAACCTGCGGGATCTCGAGGCGCAGACTGCGGACCCTGCCTTCTGGAACAATACGGAAAATTCCTCCAAGGTGCTCCAGACCATCAAGCAGTCACAGGATAAGGTACATGGCTACGAGCATCTGTGCCGTCGGCTGGAGGACGCGATCGCTCTGGCGGAAATGGCGATTGAAGAGAACGACGAAGGCTCGGTCGAGGAAGTCGAGAGCGAGCTGGAGGCAATCAAAGCCGAGGAGGAGCACAAGCGGATTGAGGTGTTGCTCTCGGGTGAATATGACAAGAGCAATGCCATCGTTTCCTTCCACCCGGGCGCGGGCGGAACCGAAGCGCAGGACTGGGCGCAGATGCTCTACCGCATGATTACGCGGTGGGCGGAGAAAAGCGGTTTTCAGGTCAAGCTGACCGACTGGCTGGACGGCGACGGCGCGGGCATCAAAAGCGCGACGGGGATGGTGATGGGCGTGAACGCTTACGGCTATCTCAAGAGCGAAAACGGCGTGCACCGTCTCGTGCGGGTCTCTCCGTTTGATGCAAACGGGCGGCGGCAGACTTCCTTTGCTTCGATTGAGGTCATGCCCGAATTCGAGGATGTCGACAAGGTGGTCATCCGCGACGAGGACATTGAGGTGACCGCGCACCGTTCGAGCGGCGCGGGCGGACAGCACATCAACAAAACCGACTCGGCAATCCGCATCGTGCACAAGCCCACGGGCATTGTGGTCGGCTGTCAGACCGAGCGGAGCCAGCTTCAGAACAAAGAGACGGCGCTCCATATGCTCAAAGCCAAGCTGATGGAGATCAAACTGCAGGAGCGGCTTGATACCATCGAGGATATTCAGGGGAACAAGGCGAACATTGAGTGGGGGTCGCAGATCCGCTCTTATGTGTTCATGCCCTATACGC
>CAKSUH010000235.1 GCA_934500855.1 uncultured Eubacteriales bacterium | reverse complement strand
CTGCGGGGTCCTCTTTCGGTAAAAGATCGAATGCGTGGGTCACCGTCAGACCGTATTCCGAAAATCCGCCGAAGCCGAGCAAAGCTCTCCCGAGCCTGCCCGCACCGACAATCACCGCCTCGCATCCCGCAGGCGCTCCGATGGTGGCTTCCAACGCGCGGGTCAGTTCCGATACCTCATAACCGATTTTCGGTCTGCCGAGCCCGCAAGCCGCAGAAAGGTCTTTGCGTACCTGCACATCCCCCAGATTCAGCGCCCTCGCAATCGAGGTTGCCGAAATGGTTTTGGTTTCCGGCGGTAAATGTTTCAGATATTCCAGATAGATCGGCAGTCTGCCGATCGTTGCGCGTGAAAGTTCCATTGCCACCTCCTGCTTTCCGCAATTCCGAATCGACACGGAATCACAGTAATACAAGCTTATTGTATCACAGAAGGCTCGTTTTTGCAATTGCCGATTTCACATATCTGTATTGTATATATCAATATATCGGATACGGATTCAAAGATCGCCGTCCGGAGCACCGTATTCATCCATGAGCGTTCCGTCAAAATCGCGCCACAGGAACACGCCGTCCTCCAGCGTCATATAGCCGTGGTGACTCCCCGCCTTCGGAATGGCAACCGACCCGGGATTCATGCAGATATAGGTGTCATGGACCGCGCATTTCGGAATGTGCGTATGCCCGTGCAACAGGATATCCCCTTCGTGAAGCGGCGGAAGATTTTCTTCATTCCAAATGTGACCGTGCGTGGCAAACACCATCCGCCGCCCAAGATCCAGAATTGCATAATCCGCAAGCACGGGAAATTCCAGAACCATCTGATCCACTTCCGCTTCGCAGTTGCCCCGCACCGCAAGAATGTCGTTTTTCATGCCGTTCAGCATGGAGATTACCTCCTTGGGATTGTACTCCTGCGGCAAGTCATTCCGCGGACCGTGGTAAAGCAGATCCCCCAGCAACAGCATCCGATCTGCGCCCTCCGCACGGTAAGCCTCGAGCAATCTGCGACACCAATATGCGGAACCGTGAATGTCCGATGCAATCAACCATTTCATAAATCGGTCTCCTCTCTGAAAACCTCGCGCTTTGTTCGGCAAAGCTCGGCACTGAACGCATTGTCAAGCGTCGACAGCCTGTAATCCTTTCTGCGGATCAGAATATCCTTGTACATTTTCCCGCTTTTCCCGCAGGATCTTTGCACAAGACCGTAACGATCCAGTACCGTCTGCGGGATCGGCGCAACCCACATAAAGGTGTTGGGGTTTCCCGCCAGCAGGTCGAACCGACTTCCCCGTTCGAATACGAAAATGCGGCGCGGGCTGACATCCGACCAAGCCTCCTTCCGCACTTCATCCAAAGGCATGGACGGCACATACGGATCGCCGTACAGTACCTCGGTCAGGTCCGAGAGGTCCTCCTCGGTCACGCTCTCTTTTGTCGCAAGCGGCGAAGAACGGCTTGTGAGCAGAACAAAGCGGAATTCGCAGATCAACTCGTAGCTGAGTCCTTTTTCTTCCAGCATTTCCTTGTAGTATTTGTCATACTGCGCGGCATAGCGGATGATGCCGAGATTATAGCCGTCCTCCAGAATGTTTTTCAGCGTGCGCATGGGGTTGGTTTCTTTGTAAAACGCTTCAATCTGCGCAAGGTCGGAAAAGCGCTCGGAAAATGCCGCAAACGCTTCGGAAATATAGCTTGCGCGCGGGACGGACAGCGAAAAACGCTGCTTGCGCGCGTCTCCCGAGCGGAACATATTCTCCATTGCGTCCACCTCGGAGAGGATGACCTTTGCGTATTTCAGAAACTCTTCCCCGTCCGGCGTCAGCTTCATTCCTCTTGCGCTCCGCTCGAACAGTTTCACGCCCATGGAGGTCTCCAAGTCCTTGATGGATCGGCTCAGGTTCGGCTGGTCGATATACAGCCGTTCCGCCGCTTTGCTGATGGACCCGCAGTCGGCAACCGTGGCGGCGTACTTCAGATACAGCAGATTCATAGTTCCCTCTCAGTTTCCGAGTTCTTTGGTTCTCTCAAACGCCGCGATGACCGCGTTCATGACATCCGCGCGGAACGCCCCGTTTTCCAGTGCCCGAACGCCCGCGATTGTGGAGCCTGCGGGACTGCAAACCGCGTCTTTCAGTTCGCCCGGATGCTTGCCCGTTTCCAGCAGAAGCGCGGCGGTTCCGAGCAGGGTCTGCGCCGCGTATTCCATCGCCTGCGCGCGCGGCAGACCGCAGGTAACCGCGCCGTCCGCCATTGCCTCCAGAAACAGACAGACGAACGCGGGACCGCACCCCGAGAGCGCACAGCCTGCGTCGATCAGTCCTTCGGGCAATTCGCTCAGAACACCCGCTTTTGCAAGCATTGCGCGGAAATCCTGTTTCCCGCCGGGTTGAACCGTCCCGTTCGCGCACCAAAGCACCAAGCCTTTGCCAACCGAAACGGGGGTATTCGGCATAATCCGAATCACGGGAACCGTTATCCCGAACAGTTCGTTGATTCTTGCAATCGGAACTCCTGCCGCCATGCTGACGAGCGTAACGGAACTTCCCCGTGCCCGCGTAATTTCTCCGATTTCCTTTGCCAAGCCGCCGAGCATCTGCGGCTTGACTCCGAGGAAGAGATAATCCGCCCGCTTTGCGGCTGTTTCGTTGTCAAGCACTTCCGCGCCGAGTTCCTTTGCCAATGCCTCGGCTTTCTCCCGCGAACGGTCCGACAGGAACAACTCCCCATCGGGAAGAGCCGCCCGAACCGCTCTTGCGAGCGCACCGCCCATATTTCCCGCTCCGATAAACGCAATTTTCATTCCGATTCCTTTCTCAGCGGATCTGTCCGTTGCCGTGGATAATATATTTGTATGTCGTCAGTTCGTTCAGTCCGAGCGGACCGCGCGCGTGCAACTTCTGCGTGGAGATGCCCATCTCACAGCCAAGTCCGAATTCGCCGCCGTCGGTAAAGCGCGTGGACGCGTTGACATAGACCGCCGCCGCGTCCACTTCC
>CAKSUH010000234.1 GCA_934500855.1 uncultured Eubacteriales bacterium | reverse complement strand
GTTGTAGGTCGTTGTCGCAAGCACCAAACGGTCATAACGGAATGCCGCCGCAATCGCCGCTGGAATATCGTCATGCGACAGATCGTACAGAACCACCGATTCGCCGCACGCCCGCAAACGGTCGGCAAGCAGACCGACAGCCCGACGCGTGTTGCCGTAAACCGAGGTGTAAGCAATCACGATTCCGGACTCTTCGGGCGTGTAGGAGGACCACTTGTCGTAAAGTCCCAGATAATACCCGAGATTTTCGGTCAGAACAGGACCGTGCAAGGGGCAGATCGCACGGATGTCAAGCGCCGACGCCTTTTTCAGAAGCGCCTGTACCTGCGCCCCGTACTTGCCCACAATGCCGATATAGTACCGCCGAGCCTCGTCTGCCCAGCTGTCGGTCGTGTCACAGCAACCGAATTTTCCGAAGCCGTCCGCCGAGAACAGCACATGGTCAAAATCGTCATAGGTTACCGTGACCTCTGGCCAGTGGACCATCGGCGCGGAAATGAAATGCAGCGTGTGCCGCCCGAGCGGGAGTGTGTCGCCTTCCTTGACAACCATGCGGCGGTCGGCGTAGTCGGTCCCGAAAAACTGCTTCATCATGACAAACGCCTGCGCAGAGGCAACCACCGTTGCGTTCGGATAGCGCGTCAGAAACGCTGCAATGTTCGCGGAGTGGTCAGGCTCCATATGCTGAACCACCAGATAGTCGGGAACCCGTGCGCCCAATGCGCGGTCCAGATTTGCCTGCCATGCGGCGCCGACATGTGCGTCCACCGTGTCCATGACCGCAATCCGCTCGTCAAGAATCAGATAAGAATTGTACGCCATGCCGCGAACGCGGTATTGCTCCTCAAACAAGGTCAGGTCGGGATCAAAAACGCCGACGGAAAGAATATTCTGCGTGACATTCATAGAAAACGCTCCTTATGTGTGAATTTGTAAGATCCTGTGATAATTATTTTGCACAGCGGTAGCAGACTTCATTCGCGCCGACCCGTCCGTCGGCAAAATCGAGCAGGTTCCGCACCGTTGTTTCCGCAATGTTTGCAAGCGCTTCCTCGGTCAGAAAGGCTTGATGCGAGGTGACGATGACATTCGGCATGGAGATCAGCCGCGCCAGCGTGTCATCCTCCAGAATGTGCCCGGAGTTGTCCTCAAAGAAAATGTCGGATTCCTCCTCGTAAACATCAAGGCAAGCCGCGCCCACTTTGCGGGACTTGATGCCCGCAAGCAACGCCTCGGAATCAATCAGCGCGCCGCGTGAGGTGTTGACAAGGACCACGCCCTTCTTCATGGTTCCCAGACTTTCCGTATTGACCATGTGATGCGTTTCGGGCGTGAGCGGACAGTGGAAGGAAATGATGTCGCTTTCGCGGAACAGCTCGTCAAGCGGCACATAGGAAAGCGAGGGATCGTCGACAGGGAAGGGGTCGTAGCAGAGCACCTTCATCCCGAACCCGCGGCAGATGTTGATGAAGCAACGCCCGATTTTACCTGTCCCCACCACACCGACCGTTTTGCCGTAGAGATCAAAGCCGACCATGTTGTTCAGGCTGAAGTTGAAATCACGCGTGCGGATATAGGCTTTGTGGATGCGGCGGATCGAGGTCAGAAGCAGAGCCATGGCGTGTTCCGCGACCGCATGAGGCGAGTAGGCGGGAACGCGCAGAACCGTCAGTTTTCCGCTTGCGTGTCGCAGATCCACATTGTTGAAACCCGCGCAACGCAAAAGCAGAACGCGAATGCCCATATCGCAGAGCAGGTCTATGACCGCCGCATTCACATTGTCGTTGACGAACACGCAAACGGCGTCGCACCCGTGCGCGAGCGGCGCGGTGTCCACGGTCAGCTTGTCCTCAAAGAATTTGAAACGGATATTGTTTGCCTCGCCGAGCGGCGCAAAGGACGCACGGTCGTAAGGCTTTGTGTCATAAAATGCAATCTTCATGGAAGTCCTCCCGTCTATTCGAAATTCCATTTGTTTATTATACCCTGAATTTTCGGTTTTGTATGTTGGAATCACAACATCCCGATTAGGATTTCCATGCGAGCAGCTTTTTTATACGAAACAGGGACGGAAAAGAAAAAAAGTCTTGCTTTTTTTGTGTAAATATGGTATAGTAAGAAAAGAAAAATCAAAAAAGGTGGTGGTCGGCATGAACATCCTGATAGCATATGCGGGCAAGACGGGGACGGCGGCGGAGTGCGCGGAAATCCTGCGGGGAGAGCTGCGCGGCGCGGAGGTGACCGTGGCGGATCTGACCGTGACGCACCCCGATCCGGGCGGATTCGATGTTGTTATCGTCGGCGGCTCGGTCCGCTACGGAAAACTGCCAAAGCCGTTGCGTGCCTATCTTTCGGAGCGGCGGACCGAACTGGAAGCCTCGGTACACGGACTGTTCCTCTGCTGCGGGAGCGGGCATGAATTCGAGGACTACCGGGACAGACTGTTCCCGCAGAGCGTGACGGCGAGCGCGTTTGCGGTCCTGAATTTCGGCGGGCGGCTCAAACTGAAGAACGTGGGGCTGTTCGAGCGGCTGTTCCTGCACGCGTGGCGGTCGCGCATCAGAGAAAACGAAATGGAAGCGGGGGAGTATACGCCCACCATGCCCGATATCCTCCCCGAGAACATCGCGCGCATGGCATCCGCCGCGCGTGTGGCTTACGGACAGGCAAAAGAAAATGTCAAAATAAACAATCGAAATAGACAAAATTCAAACTCGTTCTGATAATATGACGAAATGATAACCCTTGACAAATCGGGAAATCTGTGCTATAATATTCAGGTAGCCCGAAAAGGGCGACCCATTAGCTCAGATGGCAGAGCACATGACTTTTAATCATGGTGTCCGGAGTTCGACTCTCCGATGGGTCACCAAACGAAACAAATCCGAACTATTTCGTCGATCGAAATTGGTTCGGATTTGTTTTTTTGCTATGAGTATTATAATATCTTGATTTTCTTAAACTAGAATTTACTGTTCCCAATAATTCTAGTTTAGATCATTTTAAGATAACCA
>CAKSUH010000233.1 GCA_934500855.1 uncultured Eubacteriales bacterium | reverse complement strand
GGTACGCAGACCCGCGCGGGAAGAGGCTGCATGCCATAAAAAGGAAAATCGTCAAGGAAAAAGCAAAATATTCGGTTTTCTCTTTTCAAACCGATTCAAATATGTTATAATAGGTATAGATTTTTTGTTTTTGCGAGGTTTTCTATGCACAACAAATTTTGGGGACGCGTGAGAGCATGGTTCGCCCACGGCAGACGGGCGCTTTGGGCGGTGCTCTGCTTCTATCTTGCCGCCTCGGCGCTCTCTCTCGTTCTTTCCGCGCGCGTCCGCATCAATTACGACATCTCCGATTATCTTCCCGCCGATACGCAGACCGCGCAGGCGATGGAGCGGATACGGGAGGAGTTCGGCATGACTGGGAGCATTCAGGTCATGGCGTCCGACAACATCACCGTCCCGCAGGCGGAGGAGATCAAGGCGGAGCTGGAGAAAATCCCGAATGTTCTGACCGTCAGCTTTGACGGGGGAGACGCCCGCTATTACCGCAACGGCACCGCGCTTTTTGCGGTCCTTGTCAACGGCGACGACTACTCCGAAGCCGCGCGACAGGTCTCGGCGGATATCCGCAAGGTTATGGAAAGCCGCACCGATATTCCGCGCGTCGATTACGGCGGAACCGCCATTCGCAAACAGATTCTGCAGGAGTCCATCACGCGGCAGATGGTGTTGATTCTTGCGCTGTCGCTCTGCATGGTGGTCGTGATTCTGCTGATTACCTCGCGTTCGTGGCTCGAACCGCTGATCCTGCTTGCCGCCTCGGGCGTGGCGGTTCTCCTCAATCGCGGGATCAACCTGATGTTCGGCGAAATCTCCTACATTACCAATTCCATTGCGGCAATTCTTCAGTTGGCGCTTTCCATTGATTACAGCATCGTGCTTTTGCACACCTACCGCTCCCGCCGCGCCGAAGGGGAGGAGCCGTATCCCGCCATGCGCCGCGCGGTCCGCTCGGTTATCCGTCCGGTTTCGGCAAGCGCGCTGACCACGGTTGCGGGGCTTCTTGCGCTCCTGTTCATGAGTTTCCGCATCGGCTACGATGTCGGCATCGTCCTGATGAAGGGGATTGTGATCTCTGCCGTGACTTCGGTCACGCTCCTGCCGGTTCTGATCCTGCTTTTTGAGCGACCGATGGAAAAGACCGAAAAGCGCGCCTTCGTTCCGTACGGCTCTGCATTCGTCACGGTTGCAAAGCGGGCGGGGAAGGTACTTGTACCGCTCGCGCTTGTGGTTGCGGCGGTCTGCGGCGTTGTGCAGTCCTCCAACCGATATACCTTTACCGACAAAAGCACGGCGGGGGGACCCATCTCCGAGACTTTTGGGCAGAACAACACCGTGGTGCTGATTTGGGAGAAGCGCGAAAACGATTCCGCCTGTGAAGCCGCGCTTGCCGCCCGCCTTGCGGAATGCCGCCGAGCGGACGGAACCCCCGTTCTGACCGGTGCGACTTCCTATTCGGGCATCCCGCTCATCGGGGTGCTGGAGCGGGAGAGCAGCGCCGAAGAGCTTTACAATGCGCTTGTGCAGGAACTGCCGGAAGGGAGCGGTCTGTCGCTGTCTCTTGTCCGTCAGCTATACGGCATGACGGCGTGGGACACGGTCAAGGACAACGCGGTGGACTTCCGCGCGATGCTGGACCATCTGGCGGCGCTTTCCGCCTCGCAGGACTTCGCCGCGCTTATTCCTTCCGACACTGCCGCCGACTTGGTTCGCCTGCGGGACGGTGTGAAGCAGGCGGTTGAAACAATGGAAGCGCCGACCGACCGCGCCGCGCTCCTTGCGTTCTGCGCGAAGTCTCTGAATCTGACTTACACGGAGGCACAGGCGGATGCAATTTTTGCGGGCTATTTTGCCGAGACAGCCGGGACAGCCGGAACGGCGGAAGAAGCGCGTGAAACCGCGCCCCTGCTCGGTCTGCTTTCGTACATGGAGTCGCACAAGTGGATCACGAGCAATCTGAAATCGGCAATCATTCGCGGTTACCGCAACACCTACGGGCTGATTTGCTCCGCACCCGCGGCGGCGGATTTTCCCGCGACCCTGCGGGAGGTGGTCAGGGGGCTGACCGGTTCCTATCCCGAAACTGCGGTTTCCGCCGCGCTTGCAGAGCAGGCGTACCTTTCGTATTTCCTTGCAGACGGTCGGATTCCCGACCGAACAATCGGCGGTTGGGAGTTGCTCGCGTTCCTGACCGATGCGCTGCAGAAGGAGGACGGGCTTGGCGGCTTGCTCCCCGACGGTGCGCTGACGGTATTGGACGGTGCGCTTGCGCAATTGGAGAAAGCGAAGGCGCTGTTTCGCGGCGAGCGCTACACGCGGATGCTTCTCACGGTTGACCTGCCGAACGAGGGCGCGGATTCTGCGGCGTTCGTGGAGGAATTGGGGACGATTCTGACCGATGTTGTCGGGTCTGACGCGTGCGCGGCGGGGGAGATTATTTCGACTGCCGATCTCACCTCGACCTTTTCGCATGACAATCTTCTGATCTCGGTTTTCACTCTGGTTTCGGTATTCGCAATCGTTTTGCTTCTGTTCCGCTCGCTTTCCCTGCCGATTCTGCTGGTGAGTGTGATTCAGGGGGCGATCTTCATTGCGATGGCGGTTGCGGGCGCGATTGAGGGGGCGACGGGCGGAATCTTCTTCATGAGTTACATTGTATCGGTCTGCATTCTGATGGGCGCGACGATTGACTACGGCATTCTGATGTCCTCAAACTATCTGGACGCGCGCAAGGGTCACGATCGGGACGAAGCATTGAAGCTTGCGGTTGCCGCCGCGATGCCGACGGTCTTTTCCTCCGGCTTGATTCTCTCGGTTTGCGGTTTCGTGATTCATTTCCTCTCCACGCAGAATGCGATTTCAACGGTGGGGCTTTTGCTCGGTATCGGCACGGTTTCCTCCGTTTTGATGATTACTTTCATTCTCCCCGCGCTTCTCTATCTCCTCGACCGTTTCGTTTTGGGTTTGTCTTGGAGAAGGTAGGGGAGAAAGACCTTGGAGGGAGAAGGAAAAGACCTTGGAGGGAGA
>CAKSUH010000232.1 GCA_934500855.1 uncultured Eubacteriales bacterium | reverse complement strand
GCGGGAATCATTACATCAAGGCAGAATCGGACAGTGGTTGAGGTCGGAAAACTGACCGACCGTCGGGCACGCGAAGAGAGCGGTTGCTTCCGCTTTGACGGCGTCAAACTGGCGACGGAGGCGGTGCGGAACGGACTGGTCCTCCCTGTGATTCTTTTGCGGGAGAGCAACGCCGATGCGGTGAGCGAGCGGTTGCTCCGCGACACGGGACGGTCAGTTTGTGACTGCGCGGACCGTGTTCTGACCCTCTCGGACGGGGTGTTTGACAAAATTTCCGAAGAAAAATCACCCGAGGGTGTGATATGTGTTGCGAAATATCTTGACAAATGCAAAAAAATCGCTACAATATATAGTGACGGAAAAATTCCCGGGAGTGGCGAGACGGTTGTTCTGCTCGAATCGGTCCGGGATCCCGCCAATGTGGGGGCAATCATCCGCAGTGCGGCGGCGTTCGGCGTGGACCGTCTGATTCTCAGCGAGGACTGCGCGGATGTCTACAATGCGAAAGCGGTCAGAGCCTCCATGGGAACGCTGTTCGGGCAAACGGTTGACCGCGTAGGCGACCTGCGCGGGGTCATCGGGCAGTTGCGGGCAAGCGGCAGGCGCGTGTTTGCGGCGGCGCTCGACGAACAGGCACAGCGGCTGGGCGAATTCGATGTGCGGACGGGTGACTGTGTGGTCATCGGAAACGAGGGACACGGGCTGTCGGCGGCGGTGTTGGATGCGGCGGACGGGCGGGTGTTCATTCCGATGACGGAACGCGCGGAATCCCTGAATGCGGCGGTTGCCGCGTCGGTGCTGATGTGGGAGTTCGCAAAGAAAACGGGACGGGGGACATAACGGGATGAAAAGCGATGAGGCTCTGTTCTGGGTCTGGCTTGCCGAGGCATTCGGCGCGGGGAACGGAGAGTTCCGGACTCTGCTCGGAATGTACGATACGCCGTACAACATCTTTTCCGCTCCGGCGGAGGAACTCGACCGCCTAACCTGTGTTCCCGAGCGGATCAAAGTTGCGCTGTCGAACAAAGACCTGCGGGAAGCCACGCGAATTGCAGAGACCTGCGAGCAGATGAATATCGGAATTCTGACTTTTTCTTCGCCGCTTTACCCACAGCTTTTGCGCGAGATCAAGAATCCGCCGCTTCTGCTCTATTGCGCGGGAACGGTTCCGAGACTGGACCGCATCCCCGCAATCGCGATGGTCGGCACGCGCAAAATGAGCGCATACGGAATGCGGACCGCGTATAAAATAGCCTATGAGCTGTCGGCGGTCGGCATGACGGTCATCAGCGGTATGGCGGCGGGAATCGACGGCGTCTGCGCGGCGGCAACGCTCGAAGCGGGCGGCTTTCCGGTTGCGGTGCTCGGATGCGGGCTTGACAGAGCCTATCCGTCCGGGCACGCGCCGCTGATGTCGGAAATCGGACGGCGGGGACTGCTTCTGTCGGAATATCCGCCCGGAACGCGACCGATTTCGTATCATTTTCCGGTTCGCAACCGCATCATCAGCGCGCTGTCACAGGGCGTTGTGGTTGTGGAAGCGGGACTCGGGAGCGGGTCGCTGATTACCGCAAAGGAAGCGGTTCTGCAGGGCAAAGAGGTCTTTGCGATTCCGTCCGGTGCCGAGGGAATCGGGGAAGCGGGCGCGGAGAGCCTGTTGCGGGACGGTGCGCATTTTGCCTCTTGCACCGAGGATATTCTGAACCGTTACCTCTACTCGTTCGCGGATCGTCTGCGCCCGGATTTGCTCCGCCGTGCGGAAGCGCATTCGGCGGTTGACACCGCCGCGCTTGAACGGTACGGCGTGCTCGGCAGTCGGACGGTGATTCTGAAACGGCGGGACAACGCGTCGGATGCCGAACCCATCGGCGCTCACGCAAAGATCGTTCCCGAAAAGCCGAAGCCGCGCGAGGCGGCGAAAAACGACCCCGAGGCGGCAAACCGAAAGCCGATTCCGCAGGCAGACCTGCCGGAGGGGCTTTCCGCCGTCGGAAAAATCCTGATGGCAAAGCTCACGGAAGCGGGGAAGGCGGTTTCACTGGACGAACTGGTGGACGCGGAAGTCTCCTACGGGCAGGCGCTCTCGGAGCTGACCCTGCTCGAACTGCGCGGATGCGTTGCAAAGCAACCCGGCGGGTTGTATCGAAAAATCTGAAAAGGAAACAAAGAACATGGCAAGTAATCTGGTAATCGTGGAGTCCCCGTCGAAGGCAACGACCATCAAGGGGTATCTCGGCAGTAACTATAAAGTCATCGCGTCGATCGGTCATGTCAGAGATCTGCCGAAAAGCTCACTCGGTGTGGACATCGAAAACGGCTTTGACGCGCATTATATCAGCATCCGCGGAAAAGGCGACCTCATCAAGGAAATCCGCAAGGAAGCGAAAGCGGCAAACAAAGTCTTTCTCGCAACCGACCCTGACCGCGAGGGAGAAGCCATTTCGTGGCATCTGGCGGCAACGCTCGGCATTCCCGTGGAGCAGACCCAACGCATCTGCTTCAACGAGGTGACCAAAACGGCGGTCAAGGCGGCAATCAAAGCGCCGAGAACCATCGACATGAATCTGGTCAACTCCCAGCAGACCCGCCGCATTCTCGACCGCATCGTGGGCTACAAACTCAGCCCGCTGCTCTGGAAGAATGTCAAGAGCGGTCTGAGCGCGGGACGGGTGCAGTCGGTTGCAACCCGTATCATCGTGGAGCGCGAGGAAGAGATCCGCGCGTTCGTTCCGGTTGAATACTGGACGATCGACGCGGTTCTGCACACGGCGGGCAAGGCGATTCCCGTTCATTTCTGGGGGGATGCGTCCGGAAAGGTCCGACTGAATTCCGAGGCGGAAGCCATGACCGTGGTGAATGCGGTCAACGGAAAGCAGTATACCGTTTCGTCGGTCAAGCGCGCGTCCCGGCATAAAGCGCCCGCGCCGCCGTTCACCACCTCCACCATGCAGAAGGAGGCTTCCAAAAAACTGGGCTTCCAGTCGCAGAAGATCATGAAGGTGGCGCAGGAACTGTACGAAGGCGTGAA
>CAKSUH010000231.1 GCA_934500855.1 uncultured Eubacteriales bacterium | reverse complement strand
CAGGGTCGGTATAAGCGCCCGCCGCGTTTGAGGAGAGGACCGCAAAGCCCATACCGTTCAGCACAGTCAGCATATTTCCGCCGCCCTTGACGCTCTGGGTCTTTCCGTTGTCCATCGTGACATTGCTGTGTCCCCACGCCAGCGTGTAATCCCGTTTGGCGCCGGTACCGTAGTCCTGATAGCCCGGGTCGGAGAGAATCCACTCACCACCGACCGACAGCACAAAGCTGTTCTGGTCATAGTGGCTGTGCCCCTGCTGGGAATTGTTTCCGACAGCAACCAGCAGCATTCCGTTTTCGTCCCAGCCCGTGCGGAGATAGCCCCATCCGGCGGCGTCGGCAACGCCTGCACGCAGATCGATTCCCGTGCGGGCGGTGTACTCGTCAGGACTTTCGGTTTCCCCTGTGGGACGGAAGTAGACCAGCTTGGCAAAATCCGTAACGCCCTCGGACGCCCGCCCGGAAAGATACCATGCCGCCAGCGCGGAGACATCGTTTTTCCGCATCACCGAAGCGGTGACGAAGAAGCAGGTTTTCATATAGGAGTCCGAGATCGGCGGCGCAATGCCGTTTTTGCTCTCGCTGACCGCAACCACCCAACGGATCAGCGCCTCGGGGTAGGAATGCTTCATCAAAAGATCGTTCCCCGTCACGCGGGCAAGCTGATCGAGCGCCGCAAAGAGCAGGTCCATGGCATAGGAAGTGTAGCTCAAGCCCTCCTGCCCCTCGGATTCCGCGCGGCGGTCCAGATACCACATCGCGAAATCGTAGGCGCGGGAGAGGTACTTCGGCGAATTTTCGGAAACGCCGAGGAGCAAAAGACTGCCCGTCATCAGCGCGGAAGCCTTGTTGACATAGTAGTTGTGGTCGGTAAACGCGGAAAGATCGTTGAAGAGCGGAATAAGCCCCTTGGTTTCCAGAGCCTCGGCAAGCTGTTCGCGCTCGCCCGTGGAGAGACGGTCATGGCAGAGATCGTAGACCGTAGCCACGCCGAGGACAAAATAGCCTGTTTCAAGGGAGGTCCGGTTGATTCTCGGGTACTCCGTCCAGGTCGACCACTCCGCCAGCGAAAGCGCAAGCGCCTTTGCGCGGTCACCGTAGCGTGCATCCCCCGTCAGCGCATACGCCAGCGCAAGAGTCTGCATCATTTCCTTCATTTTGTTCCCCATTTCCTGCCAATAGGGATAGTTGGCGCTCCCGAATCCCGCAGGCGAGTCGGTAAAATGCTCCTCGGTAAAGGGAATTTTGAAATTCTTGGTGGTTGACCCGTAATAGATCATGGAGAACGAGGACTGCGTCAGCAGCTTGTTCGCCTCCGCAAGAAGGGAGTCGGTCGCCTGCTTTCCGCTGTAGCCCGCAATGCCCTTGTCGGCGCTTGCGGAAACCGTTTTCAGAGCCGCAAGTTCCGACTCCGTGAAAAACAGGCGGGGGTAAGAGGTCACCTTCTGCTCAAACGGATGAATTTCCTGTTCGGTCTCCCCGTCGCTCTTGGTTACGCGGACATCGTCATAGCAGGTCTCGCCTTTGTTTGCCACGCCGCTGTAAAGCAGGACGCGAATGCCCTTTGCAGTGTCGGGCAGGCAGACCGTCAGCTCCGCGGTGGTCCATCTCCCGGTTTCGGTTACGGTGGTGCTCACCGTGTCGGTCTGCTTTCCGTTTTTGTCATAGCAATAAACAAACACACTGCCGTTTCCGGAAAGATTCATCACCTCCACGGTAATCCGATAGTACACGCTGCTTTCAAGCGTGATCAGAGGGCTTTGAACGCCCGCGCTTCTCGAGGTTGAAGTATCGCTGACCATGATGGAAGCGGAGCCACTCGCGGCGTGCTCGGTTGTGCGGCGAACGGTTCCCGCCGTCAGCGACCATCCCGTGGGGTAATACCTGAAATCTTCCTCGAAATCCTCCGAGAAAATGACCTTGGAATCGGCAGCGATAACAGGCATCACGCCGAAGCAGATGGCAAGCAACAGAGCCAGAGCCGTAACGCGCAACAGGCGCGAAACGGTGCGTCGAACAGGTTTCATAAGGTATCCTTTCTGTGTTTCTTCAAAAAAAGCAAGACCGCGCAAGTCCGATGGCGCAAACAGGTGAGCCGATCGCAGGTTGCGCGGTTAGCGGGATGCCGCGCAAAACCCGAGAGGTCGGATCGCGGTAAAACCCGAAACGGCTGCCCCGCAGCCAAAACGGTCACGGGGCAGCTTTCAGTCATTCGGTCAATCGTGAAAAGTCAATCAGTTTTCTTTCTTTCTGCGGACAACCGTCACAACCGCCGCGGAGAGAACCAGAACGGTGAAGAACGGAACCATCGAAATGCCGGATTTGCATCCCTTGGATTCGGTCTCGGGCGCCTTGGTCTCGTCACCCTTGGGAGGTTCTTCGGTCGTCTGCCCGGGCTTCTTGTCGGGCTCGGAAGGTCCGGTGGTGATGTTGTCATCCGGGTCCTCATCGGTATCGGAGCCGCCGCCGACAGTGGGAGCCTTTTCAGCCCACAGCTTGAATTCGCCGAAGGAAGCGGGCATAAAGCCGGATTCGTTTGCGGAATCGATCAGGCAGAAGCCCTGCGTGCGGTCGATCTTCGCAAGCATCTTCGGGTCATCGGTCAGGTCGAACGCAACGGCACCGGTGGTCTTGGTCGGGTCGGACGCGAGGTGCGCTTCCGTAACGATCAGATCGCCCTGCATGACCAGCGTAATTTCCAGCTCGAGCTTTCCGGCTTCGATGCCGTCAAGGTTCAGAATCTGTACATTTTCCGCAGTTGCGGGAACCGCGGCCATGTATCCTCCTCCGCCGGTGCGGTAGCAGAACACTTTCAGCATCTGCTTGGTAACGGCAGCGTCACCCTCGCCCTCTGGCACTTCAATCGTCTCAAAGTAAATCCGATAACCGGTCTGAAGCTTGAAGTCGAACTTGGACTGATCGTCCTTGTCTTCCCAACGGGTCAGCACGCTGAAACGGAAGTGGTTGTTTGCGTCGCCCTTCACGCGGAAGGTCAGCTTGTAGTCGGAGCCGTCCATCACGCCATTGTACTGCGCGTTGGCATAA
>CAKSUH010000230.1 GCA_934500855.1 uncultured Eubacteriales bacterium | reverse complement strand
ATCAGGTTCGGAAACTTCTCGTCCGCGTCGCCCTCAACCAGAATGGTGGCCTCGCCGCAGATGATGCCGCCCGCCTCTTTGACAAGCGTTTCCAGAGCGTGGAGCGATTCGCCCGTAGACACCACATCGTCCACAATCAGAATGCGCTTCCCCCGCATCAGTTCCGCGTCGGTCACATCCAGATACAGATGCTGTTCCTGCGAGGTTGTGATGGACTTGACCTCCACGCCGAACACGCCCGTCATATAGAGTTTTGGTGCCTTGCGCGCAAGCACATAGCGGCGGTTGCCGTCCAGTCGCGCCATTTCATGCACGAGCGGAATGCCCTTCGCCTCGGCGCTGATGGCGTAGTCATATTCGGGTACCCGCGCGTTCAGTTCTTTCGCGCAGGCGGTGGTCAGTTCGGGATCGCCGAAAATGACGAAGCCCGCAATCTGCAGGTCATCGTTCAACGGGCAGATCGGCAGGTCCCTCTCCAGCCCCGCAACGGTCATGTGATAGTATTTCTGTTTTCTGTTTTCCCTGATTTTGTCCTTTCCTTCCGAATCTATCAGAATTCGATGCGGATGCGCTGTACAGTAGCGCCCGCGACAGCTTCCTCTACAAGGGCTTCAAAATCCAACCGATTCTGCTGCTCCAGAACCTTGTCAAGTTCGGGGCGGGTTTTCGGATGCTTCGGCGTAAAGACCGTGCAACAGTCCTCATACGGCTGAATCGAAGTTTCAAAGGTCCCGATCTTCCGCGCAATGCGTATGATTTCCTCCTTATCCAACCCGATGCACGGGCGGAACACCGGCAGCGTGGTTGCGGGGTCGGTTACCCCCAGCGCCTGCATGGTCTGCGATGCAACCTGCCCGAGGCTCTCCCCCGTGATCAGTCCCCCGCAGCCGAGGCTGTGTGCCAGACGGTCGGCAATCGTCATCATATACCGCCGCAGAACCAGTGTGAAGTAATCCTCCTCACAGTTTTTGACCAGCAGTTCCTGAATATGCGTCAGCGACACGACATGCAGATTGATGCTCCCCGTATACTGCGCCATGATGCGCGCCAGTTCGAATACCTTTTCCCGTGCGCGTTCGCTCGTGTACGGGAAGGACTCGAAGTGGACCGCTTCCAGTTCCACGCCGCGTTTGGCGATCATGTAGCCCGCCACGGGAGAGTCGATTCCGCCCGAGAGCAGGAGCATGGCTTTGCCATTGGTTCCAACGGGCAGTCCGCCCGCCGCGGGAAGCTGTCCCGCATGGATATAAGCGCCGAACTCGCGGATCTCGATATGGACCGTGATTTCGGGGTTGTGGACATCCACCTTGATGCGCGGCATAACCGACAGAATCTCTCCGCCGATCTCCCGCCCGATCTCCATGGAATCCAGCGGAAACCGCTTGTCCGAGCGCTTTGCCGCCACCTTAAAGCTCTTTTTGCCCTCCAGAAACTGCGGCACATAGGAGCGCACCGTTTCGCGGATGGCGTCCATATTCTTTTCGCAGACCGCGCAACGGCTGATGCCGACAATGCCGAACACCTTGGTTGCGGTTTCAAACATCCCGTCAAGATCCGCCGCGTCATCCTGCGGCTCGATGACAATGGTGCTCTGCGAACGCGTAATCAGGAACTTTCCGTAATGCTTTGCGCGGAAGCGCAGGGTCTTGCAGAGCATATCCTCAAAATATTTCCGGTTCGCGCCCTTGAGGACGATCTCCCCGTACTTGCACAGCAGAATTTCTCTCATGTCAATCCTCCGCGTCCGGCTCTTCATCCGCGCCGCCGTCATCCTCCACGGGCGTACCGTTGCGGTAAGCGTCCAGAACCGCCGCCGCATCATCGTATTTTTCCGCAGGCACCGAAATGTCGGTTCCGTACATCGAATACCCCGCGATCACGCGCACTACGCCGCCGCTTCCGCGATCCTTGGTGAGATACGGAATACCTTCGTCCTCCAGAATGCCGCAGACGATTGCCATCTCCGCGTTGTCATGCACCGTGGTAAGCAGTTTCATGCCCTCGTCCGTATTTGCACGGTCCAGACCGAAAATCGAATCCATCTTCCTTCCTCCTCAGTCCTCATAATAGTGCGGGAAGAGCGCCTCCCAGACCTTCATGCACCCGCTGGTGTCGGCAATGGAAGTGTGCGCCACGCCGTCCCATGCGATTCCGAGACATTCCATCGCGTCGCTCAGCGAGGTATGCGTCAGCTCCGGGTGATGCTCCTGCATGAAGCGGCTGTACTCGGTTGCGGCACAGCGCACCTTCTTATGAAGTGCCGCGCGTTCCGCCTCGGTATCGTAAATTTTTTTGATATGGCTGAAATCGGTGGACACCCCGTAAGCAATGAGGTTGTCCGCATTTGCAAAAATTTCCTTGATCTGCGGGGTCAGTTCGGCAAGCGTCGGAGAATCGGCAACCATCTCGGGGGTGATGCCGTGAATCTTCTCGGTCTTTTTCCATTTCTTGTTATGTACGGGTCGGACATAGGTATTCATAATGACCTTTCCCGTTGCATCCATGATGGAAACCGAAATGATCTCATCGTGGTCATAAACGCCCGTCAGTTCCAGATCGAAGAACAGAACCCGCTCGCGCTTCATGTGATAATAGGCGGCTCTGTGCGCGTCCCCCTCCCTGCGGCGGACGGCAAGATCGCGCTCGAAGCAGGCTTTGCAGAGTTTGCGCATATAACGGACATCCTTCCCGCACTCCACGCAAAGCCGAGGTTGCCTTTTCGCCTCCTGCTTGGAATAAAGATAAACAATCTTTCCCTCCCTGCGCTTTGCGTATGCCACCGGCTCGGCGGTGATATCGTAGTGCATCTGGGAGAGGCGCTCGGCGGTGTAATAACCGAGCGTTCCGGCACGCTTGAAATTCATTCTGCCGATCTGTTTGCCGGAATCAAGCGTGATCGGGTCAATCAGCGGAACCTTGCGCGGACTGTACCAGCTTTCGGGCGGCGCCTCCGACACGCGCATTGGGTCATAATAATAAATCGGGGTCCCGTCCGGCATGGTGGAATACGCTATCGGATCACCCTGCGGCATCAGGTGCATCCGATCCAGCGTTTCCTGCGACAGGT
>CAKSUH010000229.1 GCA_934500855.1 uncultured Eubacteriales bacterium | reverse complement strand
CCTCCGACGACATCCGTGCGTCGGATTTATCTGTTTATGAATATATATGCGCGCGGGGGGAGGCGCCGTTGCCTGCTCTGCGCGAGAAATTCGCGGTGCAGGTGGAGGGGAGCCTGCGGCGGCTTGTCGGTCTCGGGTACCTTACCAAACGCGTGGAACAGGAGCGCGAGAAAGCGGAAAAGACCGAATTGCACTGGTCGCTTGCCTGCACGCATCGGATGGCGGAGGAACTGAGCGAGGGGCGTGCGTGTGAAAATATGCCCGCACTGCGGTCGCAGAAGCACCGCGATGTGCTGAAGGTCCTGCTCGGGGAGGGCGCGCCGATGGGAAATGCGGCGCTGTGTCTGGCGGCGAATGTTTCGGGCGTACAGCTGAAAGCATTGCGTGAAAAGGGGCTGATTTCTGCCGAGGAGGTGCGGGTTGACCGCAACCCCTATGCCGAGATTCCGTATATCGGCAGGACCGAGCGGAGACTGAACGCGGAGCAGTCGGCGGCGCTGGAAACGATTGCGGGTCTGGCGTTTTCGGGTGAAGCGAAGGCGGCGCTCCTTCACGGTGTGACGGGGAGCGGCAAGACCAGCGTGATGGTGGCGCTGATCGACCGTCTGATCGACGCGGGGAGAGGGGTGATTCTCCTGCTTCCCGAAATCGCGCTCACGCCGCAATCGGTGGCGATTTTCTGTTCGCGCTACGGCAACCGCGTGGCGGTGATCCACTCGGCGCTGACGGCGGGGGAGCGGTACGACGCGTACTGCCGCATCCGTTCGGGCGGGGCGGATATTGTCATCGGAACGCGTTCGGCGGTATTCGCGCCCGTGCGGAACCTCGGCGCGATTATCATTGACGAGGAGCAGGAACACACCTATAAATCCGATCAGGACCCGAAGTATCACGCCCGCGACATCGCGCGCTATCGGTGCAACCATCACAAGGCGTTGATGCTTCTTGCGTCGGCAACGCCCGCGCTGGAAAGCTACAAAAAGGCGATGGACGGGGTTTACACCTATGTCCCGTTGCGCGAACGCTACGGCGGCGCGCGGCTTCCTGCGGTGGAGGTTGTGGATATGCGTGCCGAGTTGCGCGCGGGGAACACGGGGGAGATCAGCCGTCGGCTTCTGGACGGTCTTGCCGAGACGGTGGGAAGGCGGGAACAGGCGATCCTGTTTCTGAACCGCCGCGGGTACAATGCGAGCATTTCCTGCCGCTCCTGCGGTCAGCCGCTGACCTGTCCGAAGTGCTCGGTGGCAATGACCTATCACAAAACGCGTTCGCACTGGCTGAACGACCCGCGAATGGTCTGTCACTGGTGCGGGACCGAGTTGCCCCTGCCGCGCGCGTGTCCGTCCTGCGGGTCGGAGCATCTGGCGCCCGTGGGGTTCGGGACCGAGCGGATTGAGGAAGAACTGAAGCTGCGGATACCAGACGCGCGGATTCTTCGGATGGACGCGGACACGACCGGGACAAAGCAATCCTACGAGGAGATGCTGGGGAAATTCCGCAGGCACGAGGCGGATATTTTGCTGGGGACCCAGATGGTGACGAAGGGACACGATTTCCCGGCGGTGACTTTGGTGGGGGTGCTTCTGGCGGATTCCTCGCTGTATGTAAACGATTACCGCGCAAACGAGCGGACTTTTGCGATGCTGACGCAGGTAATCGGCCGCGCGGGGCGCGCGGACAAACCGGGGCGTGCGGTGATTCAGACAAACGCGCCCGACAACGATGTGATCTCGCTTGCCTGCGGGCAGGACTACGGGACATTTTACGAGCGGGAGATCCGCCTGCGGCGGGCGCTCTGTTTCCCGCCGATCTGCGACATTGCGCTCATCAGCTTTTCCGGCTCAGCCGAGAACATGGTGGGCATTGCAGGGGTACGGCTTTTGGAGGAGTTGAAGAAGTTGCGCGCAGAGCCTGCTTTCTCTTCGGCGGAGCTGTTGATTTTCGGACCTGTTGAGGCTCCGGTTTACCGTGTGGACAACCGCTACCGACAGCGGATTGTCATCAAGTGCCGTCTGACGCGTCAGGTTCTTTCTCTCCTTCAAACGCTGCTCCTTCGCGTTTCAAGCGGTTTCTCCAAGCAAAAACTCTACTTCAGCATCGACCTGAATCCGTCCTCGTTGTGAGGGGTGGGGGGTAGACCTTGGAGGCGCAGGGAACCCTCTTTCGGAGAGGGTTCCCTACCCTCCAAACCTCCCTAACCCTCCCCGAACTTCCCTGCATGGCAACCGCCGGATTGGGTTGTAAAGATTTTCTGCGTTTTCAGAACGGCGGTTGCCGTGCAGGGAAGTTTTTGGTGTGTCGGGAGGTGCGTGGCGGCAAAAAGTGCGGCTTCGCGCACGATTGGTGAGCGGGGTGCATATGGAGAGTGTATGCCTTGCGTGAGTGGAGATTTATCCCCCTCATCAGTCGCTAACGCGACAGCTTCCCCCCAAGGGGAAGCCTTCTGTACGCAGTGCGAACATAGCAAGTATCACTTTGACAAGTATCGCTTTGAATAGTGGCATGACTGCATGGTTCGCCCTCATCCGTCGCCTTCGGCGCCAAACTGCTTGCAGTTTTCTTCCCCCTTGAAGGGGAAGGCTGCTTTATGCGGCGCGAACATGGCGGATATGGCTTTGAATCGTGGGTTGTCCTCACGGTTCGGATCGCCCTCATCCGTCGCCTACGGCGCCACCTTCCCCCTCGAAGGGGAAGGCTATTGTGCGGATTTGTTTTGTTTCTGCTTTGAAATAATGACATCTGAATGCCTAAAGTCCAAAATGGTAATATCCAAATTCTAAATGTTTGGAGCACTTTTTTTGAAATCAGCAGGGCTTTCGAAAGCCTCCCCCTTTGAGGGAGAAGGCTATTGTGCGGATTTCTTTCGCTTTTGCTTTGAATTTTTGAAATCCGAATGCCTAAAGTCCAAAATGGTAATATCCAAATTCTAAAGGTTCGAAGCACTCTTTTTGAAATCAGCAGGGCTTCCGAAAGCCTTCCCCTTTGAGGGGGAAGGTGGCGCCGTAGGCGACGGATGAGGGCGTCCCATGCGGTCAAATCACGATTCAAAGTTATACTTGCTATGGTCGCACAGCGTATAGA
>CAKSUH010000228.1 GCA_934500855.1 uncultured Eubacteriales bacterium | reverse complement strand
CCGGCACACGCACCGTGTACGGCTGGACGCTCCCCAATCCCCGCCCAGAGATTCCCGTCCGGGAAATCCGGATCTATCCGGAACGGCACGCCGAGGGCGGCAAAACGCCCATCCGGCTCTTTGGAGTCCTGATATGAAAATGTGAAGAACACTCAGCGGAACTGAAGTGCACCCCAAATGTTAAGGCATTACCGCGTAATTCCGATGGCACGAATCACAACTTGAAGAGTCGGTTTTTTCGTCAGACGATACAAAAATTCGCAGGCTGTAGCCGGACTGCAGGCAAGGATTTTTGTGAAGGATCACGGAAAAGGCGCGAGTGAGTGTGTCAATCGTGAATTGCGCGGTGATGCCTGAAATACTTTGGGGTACATAGTGACATTGTTTCCCCAATCGTATGCCTTCCAGTGGGTTCTTCCCCTTCCCCGCTCACGGTGAACCGGAGCGGGGGTCAGCGCGGAGGCAGAGTTCCGTCTTGGCAGGAAAATTGTTTTTTGCAACGGCCCTCGCGTTTTTCCCCTGCCCGGTTTCAACGCTTCAGCAGATACAGATTGCTGCTCCTTGCCCCGTTTCTTCGGAGACGGGGTTCTTTTTGCAGCGGTACACTTCTGTTTCGTCCATCTATTTCAAAATTCCCCTTTCTTTTTTTTATTTTGAGAAACAAAAAAGGCGAATGAGAGCCTTTCATCCGCCGCGCCGCTCGGACGCGAAAAAATTTCTCATTCGCCTGTTTGTGATTCAATTTTTTCTTGGTCTGTCGGGTCAAAACTTCGCCGACATGAGTTCGCGCCCCACCAAAATCCTGAAAATATCTGCGTTT
Organism: uncultured Eubacteriales bacterium; assembly: GCA_934500855.1. Classification (GTDB taxonomy): domain Bacteria; phylum Bacillota; class Clostridia; order Oscillospirales; family CAG-272; genus UMGS1865. The sequence goes on along the minus strand of CAKSUH010000228.1, from coordinate 2,265 downwards.
CGTGATTTTTTTGTCACCGAGCCAAAGTGCCAAAAAGGGGCAAAAAACCGGGTAAAAACCAGTTTTTTTGCGAAGAATATCCATTTTATGTTCTTCATATGGTGGAAGTGATGGGAATCAGAACCGAAATGTGCGGTGCAAGCTGTGCGGTGCCTTTCCGGGTACTGTCGCACATTCATTCCGCCGTCTTTCGGCAGTGGCACGCTTTTTCGTCCCCAACGGCGGAGTGGGTTCGATATCTGGCTTCCCGCACACATAAATGGGATTTTCATAGCTTTCCCTCAAATTATCAGTTTACTTTTTTACCTTCAATGTCTGAATCTCAAATGCACGGAAATCAAGAGTGACGGCGTTGTCCCGGACGGTCAGTTCCTGCAAATCGTTCTCACTCATATCGCAGAGCATGACCTTCTTTACGGGATGTCCGAACCGCAGGGTTGCGGTCGTTGCGGTGTTGGAGCATTCAAAGAAGCGGCAGACCGTGTCCTCCCCGTCCTCGGCTTGCTTGACCGTCTCACACAGGATGTTCGGCGCGTCGCTTGCCACGGTGCAGAATTCCGTCGGGATGCTGTCCTTCTCCCCTGTTGCGGGCAGGACCGTCATCGGGTTGTTGAGGTCATACGCCAGCGCGTAGGTCTTGGGTGCATCCATTGCTCCCCTGTGCGGAACGACGGAGTAGGTGCAGGTCATCTCGCCCCGGTCGGCTTCCGGATCGGGATAAGTCGGCGCACGGAGCAGGGTCAGGGTCATCAGGCTGTCGTGAATGTCGTAGCCGTACTTGCAGTCATTGAACAGGGTCACGCCGTAATTGCCCTCGGACAGATCGGCAAACCGATGCCCGCAGACCTCAAATTTCGCGCTGTCCCAGGAGGTGTTCTTGTGCGTCGGGCGCTCGATTGTGCCGTACTGAATCTCATAGGTTGCCCGCGCGGCATTGATTGCCATGTCAAACGCAACTTTCACGCATTGGTGTCGCTCGTGCCAATCGACCTTGAGGTCAAAGTCCACCCGATCGGTTGCGTCGGACAGCCAGATTGTTTGTTCAAATGTAGATTTTCCGTGCTTGCGGACGATTTGCAGACCCGCACGCACGCCGTCCTGCACTTCTTCCACAGACTGCACATCTGTCAGGCTGATATACTTTTGCAGGTTGTAGGATTCCAAATCCCATGCGTCATTGTAACCGACATAGTCGTTAAAAATGCGCAATTCGTTCCCGAAGCCGCCCTTTTTCAGCACCTCGCGACGGTTCTCTTTGTCATAGAAAGAAGTGATACGCATTGTCCCGTCAAAGGTCAGCCTGTAGCGCCGATTCTCGCATTCGGTACGGGAAATTTTAGCCGTGTTTGTTTCGTCAAACGCTTTCACGCAGGCATAGCCTTTCGGCGGAATATTGTTGACCGCAACGCTTTTCCCGTTCAGTCGGACAATTCCGTTCCCCTCTGTCGGATTCGGGTTGATGACCACATAGCCGTTCGCTTTGGAGAGATTCGCCGCGAGCTTCGCCTCCGCCTGCGTTTTGTGCGGTTCGGCAAGACTGCGGATGGCGGCATAGTCCTTTTCGCACTGCTCATAGACCTGCCGGATGGACGAGCCCGGGATGATGTCGTGGAACTGGTTGGTCAGAATCATCTCCCAGCCCTTATGCAAGTCCGCTTTCGGGAATGCGGTATCAAATAACACCCGGTTCAGACTGCACAGCCACTCGGTGGTCAGGTACAGGCTCTCACTGCGGCGGTTGTTCTTCTTGTTGCGGGACTGCGTGGTGTAAGTACCGCGGTGGAATTCGAGATACAACTCGCCCTGCCACACCGGAAGGCGCGGGTTGTTTTCGATTTTCTTCTCCAGTCGCGACAGCAGATTGCCCGCAAAATCCACCTTGAAAGCAGGTGTCCCCGGGATGCCCTTGCTCAGTCTGCGACCGATTTCAAGATCCGCCTCGGTCGAGCCGCCGCCACCGTCTCCGTAACCGAAGGTAATGAGCGCTTCGTTGTTCAGCTCCTTCTGCTGGTAGCGCTTCCATGTGCCTGCCACCTGCGCGGGCGTGATGTGCGCAACATAGGTAGTATAGCGTTCGGGGTCTTTCCCTCGCTTCGCGTCCTGCGCGGTGAGAAAGTAGGAATTGATTCCGGTTCCGTCAATGCCCCTCCACAGGAAAGTATCATAGGGCATCATATTGGTATCGTTCCAACTGATTTTGGAAGTCACGAACCAATCCACTCCGCTCTTGCGCAAAATCTGCGGGAGCGCGGCGGAGTACCCGAA
>CAKSUH010000227.1 GCA_934500855.1 uncultured Eubacteriales bacterium | reverse complement strand
GGACTGCGAAAGCGGATCGCGCCCCGTTTTTTTGTGTGCCGGGGCGCCGACAGGATAAAAAACACCGACTTTCCGGAACCTTTCGCCTTTCCTTTCTTGTCACAATTCGCGCATCATGCACAAATTGTGGGGTGGGGTATTGGGTATTGTACCATATTTTCAAAAAAATATAAAGAAGGAGATACAGAATGCGTGCTTTTTCGCAATTGCAATCGCGGGGGCAGTGTGTTATAATGGGCATGAGGAAGGCTGAAAAGGTCCCTCATGATCCGAGAAGGAGGAAGATTCCATGGAGAAAAAACGGAAAAAGACGATGCTCCGTTCGCTGCTTTGTCTGACGGTACTGATTGCAATGCTGATGACGGCAGTTGCGTGCGGGAAGCCGAACGACACACCGACAACGGGAACGACCGGAGAAAACGGAACCCAATCCGAGGTCACGACAGAGGATATGTACGATATTCCCGACAAAGTGGGAAATCAGAATTTCGACAATGCGGTTATCCGCGTTGCAAGCACCAACCGCACATGGTATGACGATGAGATTACGGTTGAGAGAAAGACGGGCGACATCATCGACGACGCCGTGTTCACGCGCAATTCGGTTGTGCAGGAGCGGCTGAAGGTTCGGATTGTGAACACTCCGATGGGAAGCGGAGCCGCGCCGCAGTATGCGGTTCCGGATCAGCTCAGAAAAGACAAGATGAACGGGCTTGACAGCATTGACATTGCGTGGAACCCTGTTTACTCCACCATCATGTACACATCGGAGGGAATTCTGACCGATCTGCTCAAGGTTCCGTATCTGGACCTTACGGCGGGCTACTGGTCGCAGCTGTTCAACGAAACGGCATCCATCGGAAACGCGCAGTACATGGCAACGGGTCCGATCTCGCTTTCCTATTACCGCTATGTGTTTGTGACCTATGTGAACAAAACGCTTCTGAACTCCCATGACGACGCACCCGATCTTGTTGAGGTCGTGAAGAGCGGGAAATGGACGCTGGACTATCAGTATGAACTGGCAAGGAAGTACTACCGCGATACGGACGGCATTCCGTACAACGAGCAGGATGTTTACGGATTTGTCTCCAGCCCGTATCTGAATGTGGACCCGTACTGGTCCTCCTGCGAGATCTCCATTCTCTCCAAAGGGGCGGACAACTTCTACCAATACGATCTCGCCAAGGAGCGCCTGACCACTGCGGTGGACAAGATTCTCAAGCTGTACTATGACGAGGAGGCAACCTACCTGTTCAAGCCGGACTTTGCCGACGCGAGCGGAAACGGCGAGCAGAATCGGATTGCGGAGAAATTCGGTGCCGGAACGGCGTTGATGGCTACGCTTCGCCTGATTCATGTCGAGGACGAGTGCGTGCGGAGTCTGCGGGACAAATACATGATTCTGCCGATCGCAAGACTGGATGAGAATCAGACCAATTATTATTCTTATCAGCACGATTCCTTTACGGGCGTTGCGATTCCGAGCACGGTTCCGACCTCGCGGCACGAAATGCTGGGCGCGGTTCTGGAAGTGCTGGCGTCCGAAAGCTACCGCACGGTAACGCCCGCTTACTATGAAACGGCGCTCAAGGCACGGTACATGGACGATCACGTTTCGTGGGAAATGCTGGACCTGATTACCCAAAACATCAAGCTGGATGCGGGCGTGCTCTACACCAAGGAGCTGGACAGCGTGCATCAGAAACTGCGGAAAATCATCACCGATAACAAGGGCAACACGGTTGCAACCACCTACAGCGAGGGCGTTGCGGAGACCATCCGCGTCAAGCTGGAAAAAATGCAAACCGAAATCAAGAAACTGCAGGGTCTGTCCTGACGGCGACCTCCGATTGCCGATAAAAACGGCGGAACGGAAAAGACGGTAAACCCATAACAAAGAATAAACAAACCGAAAAGGAGAATCCCATGAAAACACGCAAAAGAGTTTTGACCATGCTCCTGACTGCGGCGGTGATGACTGCGGCGATTCCGTTTGCGGCATTCGCAACCGGGGAACCCGCGCCCCTGACCGAAACCGAGACCGAACGCGAGGGATGGAAAGCGATTTCCAACGCGGACGAGTTTCGGAAAATGCAGTCCGGCAACTCCTACTATCTGACGGGCGATATTGACTTCAAGGGAGAGACTTTTGTTACTCTGGTGGCAACCTTCAACGGCGTTCTGGACGGACAGGGCTACGCGCTGAAGAATTTCACGCTGGCAAACGAGAGCGCGACTGCGGACGGACATATGGGCGTGTTCGGCAAGGTCTGCGACGGCGGCTATACCACGGTAAAGAACCTTGTAATCGGTTCGGCTGACGCGCCGATTTCGATGACAAACAATGCGAATGCGGTCGGCTATCACGGCTTCCTTGCGGGGCAGGGTATGAGTGCGTTCTACACCGGCCAATTCGAGAACATTACCGTATATGGCAATTACACCAATACAACAAACGCAAAGTGCTTTACCGGCGGTATCATCGGACGCACATACAGATTCGTATTGCGTGATTGCACGATGAACGGAAGTTTTGCGGATGTTGATGCGACAACCAATAAGCAGGAAGAAAACATTGGCGGTCTGGTGGGACTGACTGAATCGACAACTTCGACGGTTACAAGCGTCATGGAGAACTGCTCGAACAACGCTTCTGTGTTGGTTAGCGGCTCCGGTTCGGTTCGCGTGGGTGGCTTGATCGGATTCTCCGGTTCCGTACTCAAAATCGAGGGCTGTTCCAACACAGGCGACATCAGCGGCAAGGACTATGCAGGCGGACTGGTCGGCGTTCGGTGGGGGTCTGATTTGTATATCAAAAACAGTAACTCCACCGGGGAAGTAAAGACTGCGACCAACAAGGGTACTCTGTATGGCGGCAACAACAGTGCATCCGGTGTAGCATCCCGCTATCTCTACATCACCGGATGCGGCGAAGCGGACACCAAGGTGACCGAGGTCAAAACGCTGAGCGATTTGCAGGGGATGACCACTGCGGGCGGCGTGTATAAGCTGATGAATGATCTGGACCTGGAAGGCAAGAGCTTTGATAACTTTGTTTTCTCCGGGGCAGACGGCTTTAACGGCGTGTTTGACGGCAACGGACACAGCATCTATAAC
>CAKSUH010000226.1 GCA_934500855.1 uncultured Eubacteriales bacterium | reverse complement strand
TTTTTAAAAAGTCTCTTAATTGGGGTTCGGGGCAACGCCCCGAGGTCTTTTCCCCGAAGATTCACAGGTTCTCGTTTTTGAGCGCGTCGATGGGGTTGTCGCGGCGAAGCTTGCCGCCGGCATAGAGCATCGTGGCAAAAACCACCGCGAACACGCTGCCAACCGCAATGGCAACCGCCGCCCACGGAATCATGAACGGCTGTTCGACCGCCTGCCCGACCACAAGCCAGATGGCAAATGTGGAAAGGAAGGAGACCGGAAGTCCGAGCGCCAAGCCCTTGATGCCGTAGATCAGGCACTCGTAATTGAGCATCTTGTGCATTCCGCGCGTTGTCAGACCGACCGACTTCATCATTGCAAACTCCCGCCGCCGCAGGGCAATGTTCGTGGAAATCGTATTGAACACATTCGCAACCGCAATCAGCGAAATCAGAATGATGAAACCGTAGGAAAATACATTGACCACCGTCACGGTCGAGCGCATGGATTCCAGCGTCTGCGCGTTATCGTAAAGCCTTGAGGTCATCTGCCCCGCGTCAACCAGAATCTGCTTCATGTCCGCATATGCCGCCGCGTGCGCAGGAGCTTCAAAGCAGAACGAAACGCCGTCCTCGCTCGGGTCAATTTTTGTGACCTCGGCAATCCGACTGTAGGGGTAAATCAGGAACGGCTTTTCCTCGGACATTCCGAGCGGCACTGCATCCACTGTCCCGCCCAGACGGAAGGACAGCACCTGCACCGCTTCCGCCTCGGAAATCCGCTTGGCGTGCGAGGCGAGGAAGGCGGACCGTTCCTCATCGGGTCCGATCGCATAATACTGCGCCCGATCCTCCTTGGTAAGATAGAGACAAACTCCGGTTTCATCCTGCGTAACGAACCGATATCCGTCAATTTCGGAGCGGATGCGCCTTGATTCGTAGGTCCCAACCGTTGCGGACGGAGCAAACAGCGTGTAGGTTGTCCATTTTGCCCGTGAGCCGGAAGCATCCGAAGCGTCGCGCACATACCGCGCGCCATGGTTGTAAATCAAGCCCATCGGCTCCTCGGAGATCAGATACCGCTCCCCGTCAATGCCCGCCGCTTTGGTAAAGCGCAGAAATTCCGCGTCCGATACCGCGCAGATGTTCACAGAGATCAGGTCCCGATCCGATCCCGTCATGTCGGAAAAAGCCGCGCGGTAACTCTCCGAAACCGCCCCCTCCGGCAAGCGAAGGGCCTCGTAGCGTGTGGCAATATAAGCCCCTCGCACCACGCTGTTCGCACGGCTGAGCTTTTTCAGCAGCTCATCGGGGGACTCTCGCAGGTCCTGCGTATAAAAGGTAATGTCTGCGCCCGAATCCTTGGAAGTCATACTGCTGACCGACGCTTTGAGATAGCTGCAGAACGCCGCCGCAGAGATGAACAGCGTCACACTGAGAAACAGCGAAACAACCGTGGAACGGTAGCGCTTGCGGTTGCGCTTGAAGTTCTTGGAAGCCATCATACCCTCAAAGCCGAACAGCTTCTGCGTCAGGCGGGAGGTCTTGACTTCGCGCCGCGAAATCTTCACATCCGCCGACTGTCGGATTGCCTGAATCGGAGAGATCGACAGCGCGCGCCGAGCGGGAATCCACGCCGAAATCAGCGCAATGGCAAGGCAGAGAAGCGCCGCCATGCCAAGCCCTGCCCAGTTGACCACCAATTTCATCTGCACAACAGAGGTTTCGGAAAGAATGAGACGGAACGAATCACGCAGACAGTAAAGCGTGATGCCGATTCCCGCACACCCGACCCCCGCACCGAGCGGAATGGCGATTCCGCAAAGTACCAGTGCCTCGTAAAGCACCGCGCCGCGAATCTGCTTTTTGGTCGCGCCAACCGATTTGAGAATACCGAACTGCCGCGTCCGTTCGCTGACCGAAATGGAAAACGAATTGTAAATCAGCGAAATCGACCCGAACGCAATCAGCACCACCAACACGGTGACCAGCCCGTACATCATCCGGGTCAGCGCGCCGTTGCGGAACGAGCCGGAGTACGCCAGCAGGTCGCTGTGCGCCACCCAATCATACCCGATACCTGCATTCAGGTTGTCCTTCATCACCGAATAGAACCTTGCGGGATGCTTCAGGGTAAAGAACACCGTAGCGGGTCCCGCCGTCTCGCCCGCCGTCAGGGCAATATAGGAGGGCGAATAGCCGCCGTCGATTACCGAATCCAATTTTTCAAAAATACCGACCACGGTGTAAGTCCGCTCGTGGCAGTCGGTCAGTTCTTCGTTATCCTCATACTCCTTGTGCGCCGCAATCGGCTCGCCGTTCAGGGTCCGCTGTCCCACCGAAAGCGTAAGCGTATCCCCGACCCGAACCCGTGCGTCAATCTGTCCAATATAGCGGTCGGGCAGAATGATTTCCCGCTCGTTTTCGGGCATCCGTCCGGCAGAAAGGTGGACCGCGACCAAATCGGTCACGCCCTCGCCCAGCGCTTCAATTTGCAGGTATCGTGTCAGCCTAACCTCGCCATCGCACACCAGCGCGTGACCGACCCGATAGAATGCGGCGGTCTTTTTCACGTCCTCCGCGTGGGCAAGTTCGGACACCTTGTCCGCTTCCACCTCGCGCCAGTAACCGTGAAACGAGCCCACGCGCTCGGTCTCGCCGCGCACCAGAGATTGCATTCCGCTGTTCGCGCCCTCGATGACCGCCGTCAGGAGCGCCATAGACAGCATAATCCCGATGACGGTCACCAAGGTGCGAACGCGGTTCTTTTTCAGCGATGCAAGCGTAAATCGATGGAAGATATTCATTTGACCGCCTCCCGAATCCGCTCGTCGCGCACGATTTTTCCGTCCTCAATCGCAATCACGCGGTCGGCTTGCAGGGCAATGTTCTCGTCATGCGTGATGATGACAAGCGTCTGCCCGTACTTGCGGTTGGACTGCTTGAGCAGCTCGACAATCTCCTGACTGTTGCGGGAGTCGAGGTTGCCCGTCGGCTCGTCCGCCAGTACCACAGACGGCGCGTTCATCAGCGCCCGCCCGATGGAAACCCGCTGTTGCTGACCGCCCGACAGCTGATTCGGCAGGTTCTTCTGCCGCGCCGTCAGTCCCAAGGTGTCAAGCAGTTCCTTCAGGCGCTCCCCGTTGAC
>CAKSUH010000225.1 GCA_934500855.1 uncultured Eubacteriales bacterium | reverse complement strand
GAGCAGCCGGAATTCGCAGAGCGTAAGCGGCTACATCAGAATCTGTACAAACAAAAAAGAGGAGCAAAAACTCCCCTTAGTTAAAGTTCTTGAAATTCTTAAAAACTTCTTTCAAGAAGTTTTCAAGTAGGGTTTGGGGCAACGCCCCAAGGTCTTACCCCCACAAGGTCTACAGCCCCAGATATTCCAGAATCCCCGCATAAATGCCGTCTGCGAATAAATCGGGGCGCGAATCCATCAATTTCGCATCGGACGGATTTGTGATAAAGCCAAGCTCTACCAGAACCGCAGGCATCGCCGTGCGGCGAAGGACATATAACCCCGGACGGACCTTCATCCCGCGGTTGCGCAAGCCCGTGAAACGGTTCAAGCCCGCGAGAATGTCCTCCCCCAAACGGAACGCGGCGGTGTTTTCCTGATAGGCAAACGCCTCACTGCCCGTTGCGGCGGGGTTCGAGGACGCGTTGGTATGCAGGCTGATAAAGTAGTCCGCGCCCCATTCGTTCGCATCGCGCACGCGCACCTGTAAACTCGTGCTGTTGCTGTTTCCGAGTGATGTCGTGGGCGTCGGTCGCGACTCACGCACCTCAAAATTCCCGTTCGCGCGCAACCGTTCCCCGAGCGCCTTTCCAACGCGGTAGGTGATGTCCTGCTCCCGCAGACCGTTCCCCTCCGCACCCGCGTTCGGATTTTCCGGATTGTGCCCCTGGTCAATGTAAAGTTTGATTGCCATACCGCTTCCTCCCGTTTTTTTCTGTCAATCGCTGACAGTTTATGCGCCGAAAAGCGTTTTGTGAAAGGAGTACCGTACATGAACCCGACACGGACCGATTGCCGTGAAGAAGAAAAGAACCGCGTTGAGGGCGGAACGCTTTACCTCGTTGCCACCCCCATCGGCAACCTCTCCGACCTCTCCCCCCGCGCGGTCAAGGTGCTCGGCGAGGTAGATTTCATAGCCGCAGAGGATACCCGCAACACGGCAAAACTGCTTTCCTGTTTCGACATCCGCAAGCCGATGGTCTCCTATTTCGAGCATAACAAGCGCGAACGCGGAGAGGTCATCGCCGCGCGACTGGCGGACGGCGAATCCTGCGCGCTGGTCACCGACGCGGGAACGCCCGCCATCAGCGACCCCGGAGAGGATCTCGTGGCGCTCTGCGCCGAGCGCGGCATCCCCGTAACCTCGATTCCGGGTCCCGTCGCATCCGTCACAGCCCTCACCCTCTCGGGACTTCCGACGGGGCGCTTCTGCTTTGAAGGGTTTCTGTCGGTCAACAAAGCCGAACGGCGGGAGCGCTTGGAGGAACTGCAAACCGAGCGGCGAACCATGCTCTTCCACGAAGCGCCGCATAAACTCCGCGCAACGCTTGCAGACCTTGCGGCGGCATTCGGCGCGGATCGCCGCGTGGCACTCTGTCGCGAACTGACCAAACGAAACGAAGAAGTTCTGCGCATGACGCTCGGGGAAGCGGTCGCCTATTACGCGGAGACTGACCCGCGCGGGGAGTATGTGTTGGTTGTGGACGGTGCGCGGGAAGCGGCGGCAACCGACGGCGCATTCTGGGCGGACATGGACATTCCCGCTCATGTTGCGTTCTACATCGCGCAGGGAATGAGCAAATCCGACGCAATCAAAAAAGCCGCCAAGGACCGAGGCGTTCCGAAAAATACGGTTTACCGACAGGTGCTTGACTTATAACGGTCGGTTGTCTCTCTTCAAAGATCGGAATCTCTTTTCACGGCTTCACAGAGCGGTCCCTCATTTCGGGGACCGCTCTGCTTTCAAAAAAACGGCTTTTCGGCGCAAGGGCGGCGAAAAATGTCCCCCGCCCCCTTGAAAAATCGAAAAAAATGCGGTATAATATAGAGAGGTATGGTTTATCCGACACAAAACACTCTGAAAGGCGGTTTCTATGGCAGAACAGAAATGCTTGCGGATCGGGCTGATCGGCTTCGGTTCCATGGGCAGAACCCACACATGGGCGGTTCGCAATCTCCCGTTCTTTTTCGGAACGCTTCCTTTTTGCGCACGAACGGAAGGGGTCTGCACCACAACGGAGGAGAAGTCCCGCCGCGTGGCGGAGGAATTCGGCATTCCGATTGCGACGGCGAACGAGGACGACCTGATCGGAAATCCCGACATTGACATCATTGACATCTGCACGCCGAACAATTGCCATTACCGAACGGTGAAAAAGGCGCTGGCGGCGGGCAAGCATGTCCTGTGCGAAAAACCGCTTTGCCTCACGCGCGGGGAAGCCGACGAGCTTGCCGCACTGGAAAAAGCAAGCGGAAGAACCTGCGGGATGGTGTTCAACAACCGTTGGCTGGCTCCCGTGATGCGCGCCAAACAGCTGATTGACGAAGGACGGCTCGGCGATCTGATCAGCTATCATGCGGTCTACCGTCACAACAGCTGTCTTGACCCTGCGCGGCGCGCGGGGTGGAAGCAGAACCGCGACATCTGCGGCGGCGGAACGCTGTTTGACCTCGGTTCCCATGTCATTGATCTGATGACATGGCTTTGCGGGCGGATGGTCCGCGTTTCCGGACACGCGCAGATCGTTTGCCCCACGCACCTTGACCGAGACGGCAACGAATGGCGCACGAATGCGGACGAGGCGTTCTACATGAACGCGGAAACGGCGGACGGCGTATTCGGCACGATGGAATTCAGCAAAGTGACGGTCGGAGAGAACGACGATCTGTCCTTTGAAATTTTCGGGCGATCCGGCGCGCTGAAATTCTCCCTGATGGAACCGAACTGGCTGTATTTTTATGACGCGACGCTTCCCGACGCCCCGCTCGGCGGCTCGAAAGGCTACACGCGTATCGAATGCGTGGGGCGCTACCCGGGCATGGTATTCCCTTCTCCGAAAGCACCTGCGGGGTGGCTGTACGGGCATCTGTACTCCATGTACGCATTCCTTTCGGCTGTGGCGGAAAACCGCCCGTTCTCGCCCTCCCTTGCGGACGGAGCGGAGGTTCAGCGGGTCATCTCGGCGGTCGGTGAGCATCCGATGGCGCTTGGGACGGTGCCGCCATGCTGACGATCGGGCTGACGGGTCCGACAGGTGCCGGAAAGAGCACGGTTGCGGGGCTGTTTGCCTCATTCGGGCTTCCGGTTCTTGACGCGGACCGCATTTACCGTGAACTGCTCATCGCCCCC
>CAKSUH010000224.1 GCA_934500855.1 uncultured Eubacteriales bacterium | reverse complement strand
GAGGCAACGCGGCAAAGCCGCTATTGACAAGATTTTGCGTTGCAAAATCTGTCATCTCTCCCTCCAAACCTCCCTCTCTCACCGAGAACTTCCCCCAAGAGCACCCGCCCCGGCAGAGCGAAGATTTGATTCGCTTTGTTCAGGGCGGGTGCTATTGGGAGAAGTTTTTGTTTGTTGGCTTGGGAGGTGGGGAGTTGTTACAGCGTGCGGCTGTCGCGCTTTTTTGATATGCGGGCAGCGTGCGGAAAGGATGCCCGGCACCGTGCAAAGCCGCATCGGAAACCAAGCAACAAAAAGCAGGGGGCATAAAGCCCCCTGCGATGAAATGTTCCGAAGGCTCTCTCAGCCCCCATTGGAAACCTTTGTTTCGCTTACCGTCACCGTTACCGTCAGCGTCTGATTCTTGCGCCAGACCTTCAGCGTCAGTTCGTCTCCCGCCTTGACCTTTGCCATCACGCGTTTCAGGTCGCTCATGCCCGAGATTGCGGTTCCGTTCGCTTCCGTAATCACATCATTCACCTGCAACCCTGCGGAAGCCGCGGCGCCGCCCTCGGTGATTCCCTTAATCCATGCGCCTGCGGGGATTCCGAGCTGTTGGGAATTCTCGCTCACATCGCTCACGGTCACACCGATGGCAGGCTTAGCGTAATAGCCCTTTTCAATGATGCTTTCCACGATCGCGCGCACGCTGTCGATCGGGATTGCAAACGCGATATTATCAATCGACGCCCCCGATGAAGAACTGCCCGAATACTTCGCATTGGTGATTCCCACCACCTCGCCGTACAGGTTGAACAGCGCGCCGCCCGAGTTGCCCGAATTGATGGCGCAATCGGTCTGGAGCAGGTCCATTACGGTCCCGCCCGAGAAGGTCACCTCGCGGTTCAGGGCGCTGACGACGCCCGTTGTCAGCGAGAAGGTCAGCTCACCGAGCGGATTTCCGATGGCAAGCACCGTATCGCCAACATTCAGCTTTTCCGACGAGCCGAGCACCACCGGCGACAGCCCCGTTGCTTCGATTTTCAGCACCGCAAGATCGTTGCTCTCGTCATAACCGACGATTCCGGCGCTGTAGGACGCACCGCCGTAGGTACTCACCGTCACGCTGTTCGCATTCTGAATCACATGGTAATTTGTGACGATATAGCCGTCCGCCGTCAGGATAAAGCCCGAACCGGACGCCGCCGAGGTGGTCTGCTGTCCCCACAGATTGGTGCTTGTAATCGAGGTCTGAATCCCGACCGTCGAATTCACATTTTTTGCGTAAACCTCCGCCGCGCTCATCAGCTTTCCCGTTTCGATTTCGTTGATGTCAACGGTCACATTTTCATGCTTCCCCTGCTGAATCGAGGTATGCCCGGACCCGCCGCCCGTGCCTGCGGTCCCGTTGCGCGTCAGGAGCCATACCGTTCCGCCGCCGATTCCGCCGCCGAGCAGAGCAAAACAGAGTGCCAGCGCAACAATCCATGCGCCTCCGCGACGCTGTTTCTTTTTCGGAGTCTGCGGCACCTGCGGCGCCGTATACTGATACCCCATGTAGTTGTTCGATCCGTTTCCGTCCATTGCAAGGACCTCCTTTACCGTTTATCTTGGTCTGTGATTTCGGGCAACACCGTGCGATTCCGACCGTGCAGCCCTGCGGTGTTGCTTTTATTGTAACCCTCTTTGTTTAAGAGCAACACAGGTTTTTGCGAAATCTGCGTGAAAAAATCTGAAAAAATCTGTCACTTTTCCCGCCTCCGGGTGAAGTCTTAAGCGCCGCTTAAGGCAACGCCGCTTCATTCCGACCGTGCAGATCCGCCGTCTGAATTCCTGTCGGACGATGCGGAAATACCGAAAGCGGTCCGCCGCAAGGCAGACCGCTTTGTCGTTTTCTTTGTTACGGCTATGTGCGGATACGGAACCCGCTCCGGTTTACAGGCTGACCGATTCCGCAAGTGCGGCAAGTCTGCGGCATTCCTCCTGCCGCTTCTCCACCATCGCTTTCATTGCGGCAAGTTCCTGTTCGCCGAATCCGTCCAGATCGCCCGGCTTCAGCTTGTTCTTATACATTCTGTCGGTTTTACGGACAAAGTTGATGTCGGTTGCAACGACCTTGCCGTCGATTTCGCACATGGCAACACTGCTGTGCCCCGCAACCAACAGCTCCACCGCGCGCACACCCATTTCGGACGCAACGAAACGGTCCTTCAGCGACGGCGTGCCGCCTCTGACAACATGCGCAAACTGCGCGTACTTGCTTTCCACGCCCGTTTCCGCCTCGATGCGCTCCCGCAGGTATTCGCCGTAATGGCGCCCTTCAACCTTCGGCATTCCCTCCGAGACCACAACGATCATGCTCCGCTTGCGGCTCTTGGGGTTATCCCGCAGATCGCGGATCTTTTGCAGGCACGCTTCCTCATCAAACGGAACCTCGGGGACCGCAACCGCAACCGCACCCGACGCAACCGCCGCATACAGCGCAATCAGTCCGCAGTTTCTGCCCATGACCTCCACAACATTCAGCCGCGCGTGCGATTCGCAGGTGTCGCGCAGACGGTCGATGAGGTCGATGGTGGTGTTGAGCGCGGTATCAAAACCGATGGTATAATCGGTTGCGGAAATATCGTTGTCGATGGTGCCGGGCAGACCGATGCAGGGAATGCCCGCACGGGTCATGTCGTATGCGCCGCCGTAAGTACCGTCGCCCCCGATGCAGATCAGCGCATCGATGCCGACTTTCTTACAGGATTCAACCGCTTTTGCAACCCCCTCCGGCGTTGCGAACTCGGGGCATCTGCTGGAATACAGAATCGTGCCGCCGCGCCCGACGATATTCGCCACGGTGTGAGGTGTAATCGTCTCCAGCTCGGGAGTCGGCTCTGCCATCAGACCCGAATATCCTCCGACGATACCGACCACCTCGATATCCATTTCATAAGCCTTATCAACAACCGCCTTGATAGCGGCATTCATTCCGGGGGCGTCTCCGCCTGATGTCAGGACTCCGATTTTGTGAAATACTGCCATTTTTCTACCTCCGCCTTGCTTTTCGCATGACTTTTTCGGTTTCTTGCCAAAAATTTATCAATCAGATATTATTGTATACCATTTTCTCCAAAAAATCAACCCCTTTTACAAAAAATTTATATTTGGAGGGTGAGGGAAAGACCTTGGAGGCGCAGGGGACCCCCTTTCGGATGGGGTCCCCTACCCTCCAAAC
>CAKSUH010000223.1 GCA_934500855.1 uncultured Eubacteriales bacterium | reverse complement strand
CGAGTCCACGAACTGAAGCGTGATGTTCAGGTCGCGTTCCAGCCCCGTGTTCCGCTTGTAGGCGCCGTCATAAATGATGTCGGTCAGCGCCTCGTCAAGGGTAACTTCCATCGGATAAGGCGACCAGACCGTGCCGGAGCCGTGCCAGATCTTCATTTTTCTGCCGCCGAAGTTTTTCTTTTCCAAGCCGCTCTGTTCGAGAGCGGAGACTTTGGTGGTCACTTCCTCGCGCGTCTGTTCGCTTTGCGTTCCGTTTGTTGCGGTGCCGGAGCCCGGATTATCGGGCTTCGGCTTGGCGCAGGACGCAAACGCTGTCAGCAGCATTGCCGCAAACAGGCAGAGTGACAGCCATTTGCAAATCAGTTTCATATCGGTTTTCCCCTTTCCCGGATCAGTGACGATTGTCAGTTGTTGTTATTATTCAACAGTTCGTCGAAAGACATCGTCAGCTCTTGTTTCATAGAGCCTTGGCTCAGAGTCAGAATATCCTGTGCTTCAAAATCAAACGCAACAACCGACATAGCGGGTGCAAAATACGCTTTTGTTTTCATCATCGTAATCCTCCTCTGTGTCATGCATTTGCGGAAACTGCAATTGCGCATTCTCCGTTTTCAAAGGTTGCGGTGTAGGTGATGCTTTCATATACCTTCACGCCGTTGCTGTTGACCGCGAACACCCGAACGGTAACGGTTTGTTTGCCGGTAGCGGGAATATCCGTCAGGTTGAGCGTAAAGAAGTAGGAGCCGCCGAACTCGGAAGCAAGATGTGCTCCCGTGCCTTCCGAGAGGGTGCTGTAGACCTTGGTGCCGGACTTTTCAACCGTTTTGTCGCCAAGCGTTACGGCAAAGCCGACTTCCCGGTAGGCTTCCAGGTCATAGCTCTTGAGAATTGCCGAGAAACGAGCCGAGAATGTTCCGTCCGCGGTTCCGGACTTCTGCACGCCGACAAGTGCGGGAGCCTCGGTAAAGACGAGTTTTTCGCCTACAATCAGGAACTGTCCGCCCAGCGTGGACTGGTTGTTGGTCTTTTGGTTCAGATAATTCAGTGCCTCTTCTGCCGTTGTGCAGACCTTGGTGCCTGCGACGGGCTGATATTTGCCGTTTTCCGTAACGAGATTTGTTGCTCCGAAGGTGCCGCATCCGGCAATCCATGCTGTCTTGTTAACCAGATCCTTGTTGGAAATCAGAATCGGTCCGGTGTACTTTCCTTCTCCCGCTTTTACATCCGCGAGGTTGAAGGAGTCGGTCATTTTTATCATCATTTCGCTCCACGAAGTGAAGTGACCTCCGAAGCCGCAGATATTATTGCTGGTTCCCGTAACCGTTCCCGCATTTACACTGCAGTCAATGAGCACTGCGGTTTTGGCGGTTTTGTTGCCGCCGAGATGCGCAAAGAGATAACCGAAAAAGCCGCCGACATTTCCAACGCCGCTGACCGTTCCGAGGTTTACGCAGGAACGGAACTCCATGCCCTCGGAGATATAAGCATAGCCCAAGAATCCGCCGGTGTGCCAGCCTTTGGAGGTTACATTTGCTGCGTTCAGGCACTTTTCAAAATGCAGGGAAACATTGAGCGCTGCCCCGTTGGAGGAATTCTCGTCTCCGTTCTTTCCGTATTTTCCGACAAATCCGCCCAGTCTGGTGTTGGCTTTCACTTCACCGCGGTTGACGCAGGAAGTAAAGGTTACGGAGCCTGTCAGATTGCTTTTTTGCAGGTCTGCTTTCCCGAGGAAACCGCCGCAATCCGCGTCGGTAGCTGTGATCATCCCGAGGTTCTGGCACTTATCAAAAGTCAGGTTCAGTTTTTTGTTTTCCGCAGGCTCCGTAAGACCGACCATGCCGCCGACCTGTGCGTAGCCGAACACATTGCCCTTGTTCGCGCATCCCGTCAGGGATACCGTTCCTTCTTTGATCTTTCCGATGAAGCCGCCCGTGTAGAAGCCGCCGCGGATTTCCGCGTTGTTCGTGCAGGCTTTCATCGTAACGGTTGCGCCCGCAGAGACTTCGGCAATGTAGCCGGAAGCGCGGGTATCGCCGTAAACCTTACCTTCCTTGTTTTTCACGGAGCCGTAAAGGTTGCAGGTTTCAAAGGTTGCGGTTCCGCCGACAACCGAAACGAAGCCGGAAACCATCGCGGTGTCGGGGCAATCCTTGACGGGAGCCATGTCGGTGTAAACCGTTACGCCCGAAACCGTCAGATCGGAGCCTGCCGCGCTTTCCGCAAAGAGGACTGCGTAATGCTCGTCACCCGCGCCGCCGGAAATCGCCTTGTAGGTGTAAACGATGGGGTTGGCGGGTTCGCCGATTGTCAGGTTCTTTACGGTGACTTTTCCCGTCGCCGTGCCGAACAGGCTCATGGTGTGGATGTCGTTTTCACCCTTGGCATTCATGGAAAAATTCACAATGGACTTGCCGTTTCCGTCCAGCGTTACGCCGTTGCCGAGAACCGCGATCGGTTCGGTAACGGTTTTTCCGCCGAGGTCGATGTCCGACATCAGCCGCAGGTTTTTGGAGCCGCCCGTCAGAGCAGTTGTCAGCTCAACGAGAGACGCAACCTCTTTCCATTCGACTGCGCCGCTTTCGGTGGAGCCTTCCGTATTCCCGGTTTCCGCAACAGCGGGAATTGCCGCCAACGGCATAAGCCCGAGAATCAGGCAGACAGACAACAGGAGCGCTAAACATTTCTTCATTGGTCTTTCCTCTCTTTTCTGTTTTTTCGGATGGGTTCATCCGTACATTCATTATAGCACATCCGCTGTCGGTTGTACATTCCTATTTGTCCGTCTTACCATGCGATTTATTCGGTTTTGTCCGAAAAGGAAAGCGTTTGCTTTTGTTCGCTTGTCCGAATCCGCCCGTTTTTACGCTTTTTTTATGTTATTTTGACTGTAATTTTGATTTTGAGCCGCCCGAACCTTTTGCATATCGCAAAACAGGTTGACAAATCGGCGCCGATGTGTTACAATATAGAAAAATACGGTTTTATCCAATCGGAGGATGAGATGGCAGTTTTCTTTGAGGACCACGGACAGGACTTCGATTTCTATCCCCTGCTGGGCACGGTCCAATATGTGCCGCCCGCACTGCATATGCACCCGCACTACGAAGCGGAGCTGACGCTCAGCTATACCCGAACCGTTCTCAACACCAACAACGCCGTTACCGTGCTGTCGCAACCGTTTCTTGCGTTGCGCGCGCCCTACTGTATGCA
>CAKSUH010000222.1 GCA_934500855.1 uncultured Eubacteriales bacterium | reverse complement strand
GTCAAGCGCCATCAGGAAAATCGGCCAATAGATTGTGTGGAAGCGAAGAATATCCTTGCCGATGATATGCACATCGGCGGGCCACCACTTGCGGAAATGCTCCGACTGCTCGGCATAGGTCTTATCGGGATCGTAGCCAAGCGCCGTGATATAGTTCGTCAGCGCGTCAAGCCAGACATAGACCACATGACGGTCGTCAAAATCAACGGGAATTCCCCATTTGAACGAGGTCCGCGACACGCAGAGGTCCTGCAAGCCCGCCTTGAGGAAGTTGTTGACCATTTCCTTCTTGCGCAGTTCGGGCTGAATGAAATCCGGGTGCTCGTCAATGTAGGACATCAGACGGTCGGCATACTTGCTCATTTTGAAGAAGTACGCCTCTTCTTTTGCCTGCGTCAGCGGCGCGCCGCAGTCGGGACACTTGCCGCCCACTGCCTGCGTTGCGGTAAAGAAAGATTCGCAGGGCGTGCAGTACCAGCCCTCGTATTCGCTCTTGTAAATGTCCCCCTGCTCATAGAACCGGCGGAAGATTTTCTGAACGGTTTTCACATGGGCTTCGTCGGTTGTGCGGATAAAGTAGTCATAGCTTGTGTTCATCAGATCCCAGATGCCGCGAATCTCGCCCGATACGCCGTCCACATACGCCTGCGGGGTGATTCCTTTTTCCTTGGCATAATTCTCAATCTTCTGCCCGTGCTCGTCCGTTCCCGTGCAGAAAAAGACATCCTTGCCAAGCGCCCGTTGATACCGCGCAACGGCGTCCGCCATAATCACTTCATAGGTATTGCCGAAATGCGGTTTGCGCGAAGCGTATGCAATCGCGGTAGTCAGATAGTATTTTTCTTTCATTGTATCATCCTCCGATCGAAACATCATCAGTAGTAACGCCGTCTGTCAACATTCGCCACAGACGAAAATAAGAGATCAGCATGTGCGGCAGAACATCCGCAAGCAGATAAATCAGCAACGAGAGCACCGAAAGGATCAGGTACGGCAAAAAGTTTCCCCAGTACCACAGCCCGACCCGACGCGCAGTGTGTCCCGTGCAAGGTTGTCCTCGGTCACGGCGAAAGACCTTAAAAATCCGACCGAATCCGCCGAGGAGCAACACAAACAGCAAACAGTCGGCGGCAACCGCCGCAAGCGCGACCAACACCCAGCGCAAAATCCGATTGCCCGCAAAACCCGCAAGTCCTGCGACCATCCCCTGCGGCACCGCAATCAGAACCGCAAGCGGGAGCGCCCAACACAGCCCCGCGCGGAGCGCCCTGCGATAGGCGGCTCTGCCAGAGAATGCGTAAAAGACATCCGCAAGCACGGTTTCTTCCCCTTCTTCCATACGCTCGGCAAGATAAAACAGACCCGAGGCAAGCGGAAGCGTGAGAAATACAGTGAGGAGAAACAGGAGCGCCGCAGCTCCGGAACCGATCAGTGCCGCACCGCTGTCGGTAACTCCGTCAAGCGACAGGAGCACGCCGACAAGCTGCAACAGGAGCAGATACGGCAAAGAGGCGGTTGCAACAATCAGAATTGCCGAAACAAAACGCAGGCGGTTACCGTCACGCGCCAAAATTGCCGTCACATCGCGCCGCAGATCGAAACGGGAGTCCGCAGACGGCATTTTTTGCTTCATTTTTACCCCTCCTCCCGTAAAATCACCTTATATTATACCAAATCTCGGAAGATTTTACAATAGCTTTTGCGGATTTTCTCGAAATTTTGTTTTCGGATCCGTACGGCAAAAAAAGCGCCCCGCCGTGCGGGGCGTTTCAGGATGGCTCAATCAGTCAATGGATTCAATTCAAAGGTTTCGTTCGCCGCAGTCCCTTATCGTGATAAACTTACCCGCCGAACAGCCGACGGCAGAATGCCTCGGTATACGCTTCCTTAGCGGAAAAGTCCATTGCACGCTCATAAATCGCCTCGATTCCGAAATGGAGATCCGCCGCGCGCCCCAATTCTTCCACCGCACCCGTGAGCATCACCCTGCGGACCCGCTCCGCGTAGTTGAGCGATTCCCGAACCCTTCGCATTCCGCCCGTATCGACAAACCGTCTCATCGAAACATTGCGGTGTGGATAACGGCAGACTTCTTCGGGCAGGACGGCAAAAACCGTTCCGCTTTCCGGGAAGAACAGCGCGTCGGTCCGCTCGGGCAGAATCGGGTCCCGCGAAACGCGCACCGCAAGCCTTTTTTCCGCCGCCCGACGGTAGATCTCCCGCATCAACAGGTATGCGCTTCCGTGGCAGTCCCCGATCAGACAGATTTTTTCCGCCTGTGCAAAAAAAGTGTCAAACACCACCCGCCCGCGCATTCCGACTCCGCGCATCAGAGCGGTTCTCGGACGGAATCCGCTACCGTTCGGCAGATCCCGCGTCAACCGTGCGGCAAAGCGGACGATTGCCCGCTCCCGCAAGAACGGTGCGGTCAGTTCTTCAAGGGATTCCGTCATTTTACCGTAGCCCGCAAGATAACGATAGGCTCTGCGGTAAGCCTCCGCTTTTTCGCAATTCAGTCGGTCCAGTTCCTCCCGATGCCCTCGCAAAGCCTCCGCCGACCAGAATTCCCCGAGATTCACAATCTCCTCCCGATATCCGGGGCGGCACGGTTCATAAAGATGCGGTGCGGTCGCGTCCAGCACCGCAATGCCGTCCTCTCCGTCCTTGGTAAGAATGATCCCGTCCAGCGAATCCGGGTCCGACGAGCAGTAAATCATCTCCGCCCGCCAGCCGTGCGCCGTGCCCGCATTTGCCACATCCCGCATGAAGCGGCTTTTTCCCGTCCCGGGTCCCCCTTTGATCGCGTACACCCGACCGATTCTGCTGTCGTCAAAGGTTTCCTTGTACCGACTCCAAAATCCGCCCGCGCTGTTGGAAGCCACGAAGTAAGCGTCCTCCCCATCCGAACGAACCGACTCTTTTTCCGCCATCTGCCCTCTCCTTTCGTTTTTCCGTATGCTGTAATGTTGTTATCAGCATATGCAGGCGGCGGCATTCGGTTCTAATCTGTTTTTCCGTTTCATATAGTGCTGTAGGAAAGGGGGTGATCGGATGCGGATCATTCGGTCCGAGACGCACCGCGAGGTCCTGTCCCCGTCGGTTACGGCAATCCTTCCCCCGATTTTGACTGCGGCGATCGGGAGACTGACGCTTGCCGAACCTCCGGAGGAACTGCGCCTGCACGCGGGGCGGATTGCAACCGTCACCTGCGCGGGGCGGGACAT
>CAKSUH010000221.1 GCA_934500855.1 uncultured Eubacteriales bacterium | reverse complement strand
GTATACATACAGCAGATCTTGGAGCAGTACTCCTTGCCCTTCTCCGAGCAAGCCGCGCAACGCGAACCCACGCACTGCACGAACACAATGGTGTGCGGGTGGGTCTTATCGGAAGGACGAAGCAATGTTCCGCCTGTCGGACCCGCCGCATTCATCAGGCGCTCCAACTCAAGAGATGTAATGACATCCTTGGATTCGCTGTAAGCGAATTCGTCGAACTTTTCCATGGAGATGGGATTGAAGCCGGTAGCCACGACAATTGCGCCGTACTGCTCCTCCACGAATTCATCCTTTGCCTTGTAATCGATCGCGCCCGCGCCGCAAACCTTGGAACAGATACCGCATTTTCCGGTTTTCAGCATCAGGCAGGCGTTCGGGTCAATGGTTGCCACCTTCGGCACTGCCTGCGCAAACGGGATGTAGATGGCATGACGGTTGTCCATCCCGAGGTTGAACTCGTTCGGAACCTTCTTCTGCGGGCACTTTTCGGTGCAGAGACCGCAACCCGTGCAGACATCTTCCTTCACATAGCGTGCCTTGCGCTTGATGGTCACTTTGAAGTTGCCGACAAAGCCCTTGACATCGGTCACTTCGGAATAGGAGAAGATGCGGATCTTCTCGTTCTGCGCCACATCCACCATTTTCGGGGTCAGGATGCACGCCGCGCAGTCCAGTGTCGGGAAGGTCTTGTCAAGCTGTGCCATCTTACCGCCGATGGTCGGTTTTGTTTCCACGATGTCAACCGGGAAGCCCGCGTCCGCGATATCCAGAGCGGTCTGAATGCCCGCGATGCCGCCGCCGATGACGAGCGCCCGCTTGGTAACGGGAGATTCACCGGGCGTCAGCGGCGCGTTGAGGTTGACTTTCGCGACCGCCGCCTTGGCGAGGATAATCGCCTTTTCGGTTCCCGTTGCCATATCCTTATGCACCCACGAGCACTGCTCGCGGATGTTTGCGATCTCCACCATATAGGGGTTCAGCCCCGCCGTTGCGGCGGTCTTGCGGAAGGTCGCCTCGTGCATACGCGGCGAGCAGGAGCAGACAACGATTCCGGTCAGGTGATGTTCCTTGACC
This sequence comes from uncultured Eubacteriales bacterium, assembly GCA_934500855.1. Taxonomy (GTDB): domain Bacteria; phylum Bacillota; class Clostridia; order Oscillospirales; family CAG-272; genus UMGS1865. The sequence continues at coordinate 2,159 of CAKSUH010000221.1, read as the reverse complement.
GATTCGATAATCATGTTCTGCCCTGCCTGCGAGCACATATACTGATAGTCGGTGGAGAAAACGACACCCGGTTCGTGACCGATCGCTTCCGCAACCGCTTTGACATCCACCGTTCCCGCGATATTGGTACCGCAGTGGCAGACGAATACGCCGATTCTTTGCATGGTCTGTTTTCTCCTTTCTTATTTGGAATATTTGCGCATGGCGCTGACGATTGCCTGTTGCGGCAGATCCTCATCCACCAGTGCGGGAATGTCATCCGCCGTCATGTGGTTTGCCCCTTTTTCGCGGATTGCAAGCAAACGGATTGCTTCAATCAGCTTTGCGGGCTCAACGCCGCGCGGGCAACGCTCCACACAGGCGAAGCAGGACAGACATTTGTAAACCGACGGCGACTTCATCAGCGTTTCCACATCGCCCGTTTCCACCATATAAACAAACTGATGCGGATGGTATTCCATCTCATCATATGACGGGCAGGTTGCCGAGCATTTGCCGCACCGCATACATTTGCGCGGATTGACACCGCTCATGCGCAGGACCTGTTCCGTTTCCAATTCCTTTTTATTCTGCATGGGACTCCTCCTTGATTCCGAGCGCTTCCGCCAGCAGTTCGGTGAAGTAGACCACCGGGACACGGCTTCCGTTCTTCACAAGATTGTATTTGCACAGCGGGCAAGCCGTTACAAGCAGTTCCGCACCGTGCGCCGCCGCGCTGTCCGAAACAGCCGACGATTTTTTCTTTGCCGATTCCGCGTCCTCCATGGCAACATACCCGCCGCAGCATTCGTTTCTGCGCGGATAAATGACAGGCTCTGCGCCGAGCGCACGGATGAATTCCTCCATAATGCGCGGATTCTCCGGGTCGTCAAACGCCATGACCTTTCCGGGGCGCAGGAGCAGGCATCCGTAATACGCGCCGATTTTCCGTCCTGTCAGCGGCTTTTTTACAGCCGCACGCAGTGCGTCGAATCCGACCGTATCGCGGAGCATTTCCAGATAATGCTGTACCGTTGCCTCACCGTGATACGGCTCCCCCGCGTTTTTGTCCTGCGCGAGATAGCGGTTCGCACGGTCGGCGAACACCTCGTCCGTCTGCATGGCGTGATTGGTTTGCTTGATGACATTGTGGCAGGCGGAGCAAACCGTCAGAAGCGGCTGTCCCGCGTCCCGCGCCGCAATCAACGCCCGAACGCTTGACAGCTTGGTTGCGATCTCATCTTTCGCGCTGACAAACACGCCGCCGCAACACTGCCAGTCCGGGATCTCGCACAGTTCCACACCGAGCGCCAGTGCGCTTTCGCGTGCCCAACGGTCCAGATCTTTTGCTTTGGTGCGAAGTGTGCAACCCGGGAAATAACTGACTTTTACCAAAACAGTACCCTCCCAATCTCCGGTCAGACCATCTGTTCCGGATGAAATACCTCGTCGAATCTCTCCGCCGTCAGGAATCCGAGTTCCACGCAGGCTTCCTTGAGCGAAATATTGTCCTTGAACGCCTTCTTCGCGGTCTTTGCCGCGTTTTCGTATCCGATGTACGGATTCAGCGCCGTGACCAGCATCAGCGAGTTGTGCAGGTTGTGATACATCTTGTCCTTGTTCGCCGTAATGCCGACTGCGCAGTTCTTATTAAAGGAAACGATCGCTTCCGCCAACAGGCGCGCGGACTGCAGGAAGTTGTAAGCCGCAACGGGCATGAATACATTCAGTTCAAAGTTGCCCTGCGATGCCGCCATGCCGACCGCAACATCGTTGCCCATGACCTGCACGGCAACCATGGTGACCGCCTCGCACTGCGTGGGGTTGACCTTGCCCGGCATAATCGAGGAGCCAGGCTCGTTTTCGGGAATGTGAATTTCACCCAGACCGTCGCGCGGTCCGCTTGCAAGCCACCGGACATCGTTTGCAATCTTCATCATATCGCAGGCGGTAGCCTTGATTGCGCCGTGCGCAAAGACCAACTCGTCCTTGGACGTCAGCGCGTGGAATTTGTTTTCCGCCGTGACAAACGGCTTTCCGGTCAGTTCCGCGACCTTTGCCGCAACCAACTCGGAAAATCCCTTGGGAGCGTTCAGTCCGGTCCCGACAGCCGTTCCGCCGAGCGCCAACTCATGAAGCGGCTTGACGGCAAGCTTCAGCAATTCCACATCGCGCTCCAG
>CAKSUH010000220.1 GCA_934500855.1 uncultured Eubacteriales bacterium | reverse complement strand
CCCCCCCCAAGGTCTTTCCCTCCATTTTGCAACTTTTGGAGATGCGACTTGCAAAAAATCAGAAGTTTTCGCTGTTCCAGCCCCAAGTGTCGGAGAAGGAGTAGTTGACATAAATATGGTCGGGCTGAATGGAAAGCTCATCGGAAAGGATGCGGCAAACCTGAGCGGTCATCTGCTCGGTAAGAGCCGCTTCGGCGGAACCGAAAAGCTGGACCTGAACCATCGCGACGGGGAATGAATTGTAGCCGCGGAACCACATCCTGCAGTTGTCCTCGAAGTTGAGCATCAGCCAGTACTCGCTCTTTCCGGGGAACAAAGAGATGGCTTTTCCCAGTTTTTCTTTGATATTTGCCTCTTTTTCGGGAGACAGACGGATGTTCAGCTTTGTTTCAATAAACGGCATAACGGGAACCCTCCTGTAATGACGCCGGAACGGGTCCGGAGTCGGTTTTGTAACTTCATTATAGCACAGAACGGGACGGATGTCAAGCAGAAAAAGCGGGCGATGCGAGGAAAGACGCGGGCATGGAACAGACGGGATCCGACCGCTTTTTGCAATGCCGCGCGAAATATCATCGAAATTGTAGAATTGTGCAATCCGGACGGTTCGTCTATTCAAAAAAAGACCGTAATTTTAAGAGAAATTTATAAAATGTACTTGACAAAAGTTTTCACACATGGTAAAATATAATTACAAATCATTCTTGAATCGGAGGGGAAGATATGAACAAAATCGACACCGCGGCGTCCAAGGGATTCCGCATCGCATCCCGTCTTATCGGCTACATTGGTTTGGGGCTTTGCCTCGCGCTTTTCATCTGCGGTTACGCATTGCCGAACGGCTTCTGGATGAAGAACATGACCCGTTATCGCATCGAATTTCTGGGCGAATGGGGTCTGTTGAACGAGCCGCGCAATGAAAACAAGCTGATGACGCTTGCAATCGTCGCGGGCGCGATTCTTGTTGTGGCAATCCTGCTCCGCATTATCAGCGCGTGCTGCAAGACCACGGTTGAGGAAGCGGTTGAAGCAGAGTGCGAAAAGGCGGCGGACGAGGTTGCGGCGTGCGCCGACCGGACCGAAAAAAAGCTCGGCAAGAGTGCAGGAAAGGTTCGCTGCTATATCGGCGAAAAAGCGAAGGAGATCATTCCCGAGGACAAAATGCCCTATGTTGAAAAGGCGGGGGATTTCCTGAAGAAGTATTCGGCGGTCATTCTTGCAAGCGCCGCAACGCTGACGGCGGTTGTGGTGATTGCGAATGCAAAAGAGGAGAGTCGCCGCAGATCGGAGCGCCGCAGATTCCTGCGGTCCCTGATGTAACGAAGCGAATATCCATTCAAAAAAACCTGCGGAACCCGCAGGTTTTTTTGATTTTCCTATTGACAGATGTAAAAAAAAATGGTATGATATATACAGATGATACTTTGAACGACCGCGAGGGGAGACCCGGGTCGGTATCAGGATTTTTCAGAAGAAGGGGTAAGAGAAATGGAAAGAACCAAGTCCGAAAAACTTCGCACAGCGTCCCGCCTTGTCGGGTACATCGGAATCGGAGCCTGCCTGCTGGGCGCGTTCGCGTATCTGCTTCTGCACGAAATCGCAAACGAGACCCTGGAAAAGATGCTCGGTAAATTCGATGTCAAATCCCTGATTTATGTCGGCATCGCCGCAGCGGCGTTCCTTATTGTGGCGGTGATTCTGCGGATCGCAAGTTCGGCAGCCCGCAAGAATGCGGTTTGCGAAGCCGAAGTCGAAGCCGAAGCCGAAGAAACCCCTGCCGAGGAGCCTGTTGAAGCCGAGGCGGAACCGGTTGAAGTTGAGCCGACCGAGCCTGAGGTTGACGAGGCAGCTGCCGAGGCGGCACGCAAGGCAGAGGAAAAGGCAGCGGCAATGGAAGGCGGAAAGACCTTTGTTGCTTACATCGGCAGAAACATTCCCGAGAAACAGCGCGAGGCAATGGTGAAGGTTGGCGAGTTCACCAAGAAGAACGCGAAAGTGATTGCGGCGGTTGCGGCAACGCTGGTTGTTACCAATATGCTTGCAAAGCGCAAGGCGGAAAAGGAAACGACCCGTCGTCGTCAGAATTTCTTCCGCTCGCTGGGCTGCTGAGAGAAAACAAAGAAGAGGACCTCTTATGGGAGGTCCTCTTTTTTCTGCGTTCTGCGGAAGGTGCTTTGTAATCTCCGCGCAGGGAACCGTGCCTGACAGTCCGGCTTGCGTTTCGGGGCGGCTTGCCCGCTTGGCAATGCGCAAAACGAAAAGGACCCGACCGTTTCGGCGGGTCCTTTCGGAATTATTTGGTTTTCTTTTTCATTCCGTCACAGATGAGCATCACGCCGTCAACAATCAGCAGGATGCCGACGACCTTGGAGATGACATTCATTGCTTCGCCGCGGCAGAACAGCAGGAGCAGACCGAGCAGAATGTCCAGAATCGGGCTGATGTAGAGCAGGATTGTGTTCAGGGTGTTGCTGCCTTTGAGGTGGATTCTCAGCTTTGCATACAGCTCGTAGATGCCCCAGATCAGGATGACAGCCGCCAAAACGATCAGTGCAAACTCAACGAGCGCCCATCCGAATACGATGACCACCACACCGAACACAAGCTTGATGATTCCCGGCAGGGTCTGACGGTCCACAAGGTCCAGAACGCCGAGTACCAGAAGCGCGACGCCGAATACCGTCATGGTAATCTGAACGATCGTAGCGGCAGGCACGACCAAAAACAGCACGCCGAGCAGAATCATGACGGCACCCTCAAGCAGTTTGTTGCCGTCCAACTTCAGTTTTTTCTTAGCCATTTTTTAATCCTCCTTATTATTGGGAGCCGTTTTTTCGACCCACCCATTATTATACACCAATCAAGCGGAAAATGGAAGTACTTTTTGCAAATTTACAAATCTTTTTTCGGTCGATTGCGGAGCGGAAACGGCAAAGGAGTAAGACCGTTCCGGCAAAAAAGCGTCCGATCGCCATGTAAATGCGGAGAAAAAGGGAACGGAACCCCGAAAAGTACAAAAAAAAATATTTTTTTCGCAAACCCCTTGACAAATGAAAGACTTTGCGCTATAATATAGAGGTGCCTGAAAGCAGGCGACCTTTGCGGCGTTAGCTCAGCTGGATAGAGTGTTTGGCTACGAACCAAAAGGTCGGGGGTTCGAGTCCCTTACGCCGCGCCAAGTGTGATGGTCTATAAGTCTTTTCTTATAGACCATTATTTTTTTGCATCTGTGTGAATG